>DASTTC010000060.1:0-10635 GCA_035760345.1 Burkholderiales bacterium
CTCTCGACCACCAGCCAGAACGGCGGACCCGACTGGTCGAGCTATTCTTTCAGCCACAAGCGCGGGCTGATCTTCCTTCCGTACGGCGTCAACCCGGTCGCACACTGGCGCGGCGCGGGCGGCAACGGCCAGCGGGCGATCGGGCAATATCAGACGGGCGGCATCCTCGCGCTCGACGCCTCGACGAATACCGTCCGCTGGACAAATCACACCGGCCTGGACATGGGGCACGGCCAGGGCCCGCTCTCGACCGCGAGCGATCTGGTTTTCGTCGGCATGTTCGACGGCAACTTCCTTGCGCTGGACGCGGTGACGGGCAAGGAGCTGTGGCGCTTCCAGACCGGCTCGGCTATCAGTGCAGGTCCGATCACGTACACGATCGACGGCGAACAATACGTCGCCAGCTTCTCCGGCGGCACCGGCATCCCTTACGGCAACTCCATTACGGAAGGTGATTCGCTGTGGGCGTTCAAGCTGGGCGGTACCTACAAGACGGCCTCGGGGAGCAGCGAGGATCCGACGCCGGCGCCGCTGAGGATTCGCCGTCCGGTCAGTGGAAACGCGGTGGAAGGCAGCTCGGTGAACAATACCATCTACCTCGCGCGGACGTCGAGGACGGCGGACACCGCTGCCGCGCGGGATAGCGTCAGCGCGAACGCGATGAGCCCGACGCACTTGCGCGTTCCGGTGGGCACGACCGTCACGTTCCTCAACCCCGGCGCGGAGACCTTCCCGAACTTCCCCAACCAGCGACTGCACTGCGCGACCCAGTACTTCGAGGGGTTGTTCAATCCCAAGTTGAATCCGGGTGAGAGCTTCCAGTACACGTTCGACCGGGCAGGGGAGTACTTTTTCAACGACTGTACCGATCCGCGGCCGACCGGCAAGGTCGAGGTCACCCTGACGCCGCAGGACGTGCCCAACGCTCTGCGCTTCACGCCGCAGACGCTGGAGCTCGGTTCGGCGACGGGTCTGTTCACCGACGTGCAGGGTGTCGTCACCGCGCACTTCAGGATCCCGGACGGCTACACCCTCGACGGCGAGGTCAAGCTCCAAACGCCGCTGACCACCACGCTGTTCGATCCGGTAGCGACGAACGCGGACTCGAATGCCAGGGTGCTGGTGGCACAGTTCAGGAAGTCCGACATAGACAACAACATTCCTCAGGGCGACGCCGTTCCCCTCGTGCTGTTGTTGAACGTCATTCATGAGGGACAGCAGAAGCAACTGACGTCCACGGCCCTCGTGAGTGTCGTCAAGTAGCAAGGTGGTGTGCGACGCGAGGGGCCACAGCCCCTCGCACTCGCCAAGAAAACGCCATGCCGCCGACGGTATCAGTTGCCCTCGGCGGGCTGCGGAGCCGCCTGCGGCGCAGGCTGCGTGGCCGGCTTCGGCGCCGGCTTTATCGACGGCGCCGGCAGCGCGTGCACGAACTTCCACTCCGAGTACTTCTGCGCCCGCTCGAACGCCGCGTCGCGCGGCCTGAAGCCGGCGACCTTGAGCGGCCTTTCCTCCGACAGGCTGTGCACGCCGAGGATGCCGCCGTCGGGTGCCTTCACCAGCCCCCACTCCTTGCCGGTGAGCGGGTCCGGATAGAGCTTGCGCAGATAACGCACGGTGCCCGGTCGGCGCCGGTCCTTGAGCAGGTCTTCGAGCGCGCGCGGGTATCGCTGCTGGTCGCTGAGGAAGTAGCGCTCGATCGCCTTGCGGTACTGGTCGCCGGCGAACAGCAACTCGGCCTCCTTCTCGCGCTTCGCCGCGGTCTCCCACACTTCGCCGGCGAGCGCCAGGCCGCCGCCGAGCAGGGCGACGGCGAACAGCGCCGCGAGGTAGGTGAAGCCCTGCTCGCGCGTGCTCACCACTCCGCGTACTCCGCGCCGGCGGCGCTGCGGCCCGGCGCGCCGCTGCGCACGTCGTAGACCCCGCTTTGCTCCGGGTCGGCGGGCTGCACCACGATCCAGGTGGCGGCGCTCTCGGTGACCGGGTCGAGCGGCAGCTTGCGCAGGTACTTCTCGTCCACCAGCGCCTCGAGCGAGTGGGGATACTTGCCCTTGTCGGCGTAATAGCGCGAGATCGCCTCGCGCATCTGGTAGAGATTCTCCTTGAGCACCGCCTCCTTCGAGCTGTCGAGGCTGCCGAAGTAGCGCGGCAGCGCGAGCGTGAGCAGCGTGGCGATGACCGCGAGCACCACGAGCAGCTCGATCAGCGTGAAGCCGTGGCGTCTCACCATTCGCGATACGGCCGGCCGTTGAGGCCGGTGCGCTCCGAGCGCGAAAAGATGTCGTACACGTCCTCGCCCTCCTTCGGCTCGTCGGGCGGGCTGGCGTAGCTGCGCAGGCCCCAGGTCTCCGCGCTCGCCGCGCCGGCATCGGCGGCGAATGGATCGCGCGGCAGGCGGCGCAGGAAGTAGATGCGCCGCTTTTTCGGGTCCTTCTGGTCCTCGACGCCATCGACGAGCGCCGCGAGGCTCCGCGGGTAGCCCGACTCGCCGATCTTCTTCTGGATGTGGCCCTCGTCCCCGGCCTGCTTGTAGGCATCGATGGCCTCGCGCACGTCGCGCAGCGCGCGGCGCAGGTCCTGCTCCTTCGCGCGCTGCACCACCAGCTCGCTGAGCGGCAGTGCGACCGAGGCGAGCACGGCGACGATCGCCGCCGTGATCACCAGCTCGATCAGCGTGAAGCCGCGCTTGCGCCTCATTGGCCGGGCGGCTTCACGCCCCCGAAGGGCACGAGGGTCGGCGCCGCGGGCTGCGCGCCAGGCTTTGCCGGGGGCTCGATTTGCCCCGGCGGCTCGGGAGGCTGCGGCTGCAACGGGGGCGGCGCGCCGACCATGATCGGCGGCGCGCTCGGACGACCGCCGCTCGAGGCCTCGGTGCCGGCGGCGAACTCGACCGATCCGGCCTCGGGCCGCGCCAGCGTGCGCACCAGGCGCGGCGTGATGAGCAGCACGATCTCGGTGCGGCTGGTCGAGTCGCGCGTGTGCGAGAACAGGCGCCCGGCGATCGGCAGCTCGCCCAGTCCCGGCACGCGCTCCGCCGAGCGGCGGTCATCGTCGCTGATCAGGCCGGCGAGCACCTGCGTCTCGCCGTCGCGCAGCCGCAGGTGGGTGGCGGCGTTTCTGGTGCCGATCTGGTAGGTGAGAGACTCGCCGCGCTGCACTTCCCGAACGATGTTGCTCACGTCGAGGCCGATCTTGATGCTCACCTCGTCATCGAGCGAGATCAACGGCTCGACCTCGAGCTTCAGGCCGACGTCCAGGTACTGCACCGACTCCGAGATGAACCCGCCGGTGGTCGCCGCGGTGGTGGTGATCACCGGCACGCGGTCGCCGATGTGGATGCGGGCCTTGTCCTTGTTCTTCACGCGGATGCGCGGATTGGCGAGCACCGCTGTGGCGCCGTCCTCCTGCATCAGGCTGAACAGGAACAACGGGTTGCTGAAGGAGAGCCGCACCAGCTCCGAACTGCGGTTCAACCACTCCGGCAGCGTGAGGGTGCCGGCACCGCCGGCACCCTGCAAGCTCACCGCGAGCGAGTCGGGGAAGCGGATGCCGATCTGCTGCAGGCGGCTTCGGGCCACCTCGAGCACCTCGACGTCGAGCATCACCTCCGGCTCGGCGAGGTCCTGCGCCGCGATCAGGCGCTCGGCGAGGCGGATTGCCGCCGGCGTGTCCTTGATCACCAGCAGGCTGATCTTCTCGTCGATGAAGATGTCGCGCGTCTTGACGAGCGTGCGGATCATGTTGGCGGTCTGCTTGACGTCGGCGTTGGCGAGGTAGAAGCCCTTCACCACCAGCTCCTGGTACTCGCGCAGCTTCTGCGGCGTGTTCGGGAACACGAACACCGTGGTCTCGTTCAGCACCTTCTGCTCGAGCTGGTTGGTGAGCAGCACCAGGCGGATGGCCTCCTCGATGGAGGCGTTGCGCATGACGATGCTGGTGCGCAGGTCGGCGCGCACGTCGCGGTCGAAGACGAAGCTGACGCCGCTCGCGCGCTGCAGCAGCTCGAACACGTTGCGCACGGTGACCTCGCGCAGCTCGAGCGAGATCGGTTGGTCGCTCGCCGGCCTGAGCTCGACGCTGGTCATCACGGGCTTCACGAGCTTCTCGTCGATGGTGCGCTGCAGGCGCCGCGCATCCCGCTGCTGCGGGTTCTCCGCCAGCACGGGCCGCAGCAGGTCCTGCGCCTCGCGGTACTTCCCGTCCGCCAGCAGCCGCTCGGCCGAGGCGATCACGCCGCGGTGGCGCATGTCGGCGGCGACCTGCTCGAGACCGGCCGCGGCGCGCGCGTTTCCCGCGTCGTGCTCCTGCACGCGGCGGTACAGCGCCTCGGCCATCTCGAAGCGCCCGCCCGTGCGCAAGGCCGCCGCCTGCGCGATCCACTGGGCGGCCAGCAGGTCGCGCAGCCGGAAGTACTCGCCGCGCAGCGCCACGTTGCCCGGGTCATGCCGCGCCGCGCGCTGCAGGAGCAGCAGCGCCTCCTCGCCCCGGCCTTCGCCGTAGCGCTTGCGCGCCTCCTCGAGGGTGCTGGACGTGGCGCAGGCGGCGAGCAGCAGCGCGGCGATCATCGGCACGAGGGCTTTCATCGGGATTCTCCGGTGGGTCGGACGTGGAACGTGAGGCGTACCTGCGCATCGAGCCGCGTCTGGGCGGCGCCCTTGCGCTCGAAGCGCAGGGCGTCGATCGACGCGGTGGGCATGTCCTGGAGCAGTGCGGCGATGAACGCGCGCAGCTGCGGGTAGGTGCCGGCGACGGGCAGCGTCACGCGGTAGGACCACAGTCCCGCCGGGCGCCGCTCCAGCCGGTATTCGCCTTGCGCTAGCTCGAGGCCGGCGGCGCGCGCGGTGCGGTGCAGCCGCTCCACCTCGCCGGTCAGGGCGTCGGCCGTGGAAAACAAGCCGTGGAAGCGGCGTAGCTCTTCGCTGCGGCCGTCGGCGAACACCGCGCGGTAGGGCGTGCGCGTGCGCAGGCGCTCGTGCGCAAGGCGCTGCGCGGCGAGCTCCTCCTCCAGCGGCGCGAGCGCGGAAACCCAGAATCCGGCGCAGGCGAGCAGCACGCCGATGCCGAGGACGCCGGCGGCGCCGAGCCGGCGCAGCTGCGCCTCCAGCCTCGCCCTCATCGCACACCTCGCAGCGACGCCTGCACCGAGAACTGGATCGGGCGCTGCGGATCGTCGCGCTGCACCTGGTGGCCTACGAGGTGCACCTCGGCGAGGCCGTCGGCCTCGGCGAGGCGCCGCACGTAGGCGAACATCGCCTGGGGGTGGCGCGCTTCGGCCGAGAGCTTGAGCAGCCGGCTGGCGGGGTCGGGCTGCAGCTGCAGCAGCGCGACGTCGCGCGTCGCCGCGCGCTCCACCGCCTGGATGAGCGTCGCCCAGGGCAGCGTCAGCTGGCGCACCACCGCCTCGGCGTTGCGCGCCGCCTCGTCGAGTTGCTCTCTGGGCAGGGCGCGCGCCGTCGCGCGCTCGCCTCCCACCAGACCGGCGGTGGTCTGCAGGCGCGAGAGCTCCAGCGCCACCTCGCGGTAGCGCGCCAGCATGCCGCCCGCGATCGCCGCGGAAAGCACGAGCACCAGCAGGCCCGGCCACAGCAGCCGGCGCCGCGGTACGAGGTAATCGAGCTCGAGCGCACGCGGCTTGCTAATGGGCGGGCCCTCCCGCAAGCTCGAGCACCCGCTCGGGGTTCGCGCCCGCAGCGCGCTGGCGCTCGCGCTCGAGCAACGCCTGCCACGGCCCGCGCGCGTTCTGCACCGAGAGCCACTTGCCGCGTACATGCAGCGCGACGCAGGCGCGCTCGGCGTCTGCCAGCACGAGCCAGGCGCCGCTCGCCGGGATCGCGCCGCGCGCGCGGTTGAACGCCGCCATGAATTCCGGCTGCATCGAGCCGAGCTTCGCCTTGCCCCGCGGCGGGAAGGCGAGGCGCAGCTCCTCGATCAGGCGCGCGTCGACCGCCGAGGCCAGGCCGCCGCTCCAGCGCAGCGCCCAGGACTTCGCGCGCTCGCCGTGGACCCTGGCGAAATGGTGACGCACGTACGCTTCCTCTTCGGCCTCGGTGGCGAGCGCGTCGCTCCAGGGAACGACCGCGTAGCGCACGAAGTCGTTCGCGAGCAGCACCGTGACCCGGCAGCGCTGCTTGAACTCGAGGCCGCGCAGCGCGGCGAGCGCGCCCTGCCAGGGCGCGGGGCCGAAGTGCGGGTCGCACGCGAGCACGCGGCCGCCCGCGCGCACCTCGGCCGGCGCGAGTCGCACCTGCAGGCGCTCAGGAAACAAACGTGACACGGTTGATCTCCTGCAGCGTGGTGTGGCCCGCCTTCACCGCCTCGAACGCGGCCTCGCGCAGGAAGCGCGTGCCCGAGCGCTGCGCCGCCTCCTTGAGGCTGCGCACCGGCGCGCGCGCGGTCACCAGCTCGCGCAGCTCGTCGTTCAGGATCATGAGCTCGGCGATCGCCTTGCGCCCCTTGTAGCCCGCGCCGCGGCACTCCCGGCATCCCCGGCCGGCGCGGAATTTCCAGCCGCGCGTGCCGGCGCTGGTGAGGCCGGATTCCACCAACGCCTGCTCGGAGGGCGGCTCGTCTTCCGCGCAGTGCGGGCACAGCAGCCGTACCAGGCGCTGCGCGAGGATGGCGTTCAGCGCCGAGACGAAGCCGTACAGGTCGACGTTCATGTGCACGAAGCGCCCGATGACGTCGAACACGTTGTTCGCGTGCACGGTGGTGAAGACGAGGTGCCCGGTGAGCGCCGATTGCACCGCGATGTTGGCGGTCTCCTGGTCGCGGATCTCGCCCACCATGATCTTGTCGGGGTCGTGGCGCAGGATCGACCTGAGGCCGCGCGCGAAGGTAAGGCCCTTCTTTTCGTTGACCGGGATCTGCAGCACGCCCGCGAGCTGGTACTCGACCGGATCCTCGATGGTGACGATCTTGTCCTGGCCGCTGTTGATCTCGCTGATCGCGGCGTACAGGGTCGTCGTCTTGCCGCTGCCGGTCGGGCCGGTGACCAGCAGCATGCCGTAGGGCTCGCGCGACAGGCGCCGCAGCTTCGCCACCTCGACGGCGTTAAAGCCCAGGGAATCGAGCGACAGTTGCTGGCGCGTGGCCTCGTAGAGCGTCTGCTTGTCGAGCACGCGCAGCACCGCGTCCTCGCCGTGGATGCTGGGCATGATGGAGACGCGGAAGTCGACGGCGCGGCCGCGGTCCACGGCCTTGAAGCGGCCGTCCTGGGGGACGCGGCGCTCGGTGATGTCGAGCTCGGCGAGCACCTTGACGCGCGCGATCGCCTGCTCGGCCTGGCGCGCGTCCTGGATCAGCTTCACCTGCGAGAGGATGCCGTCGATGCGGAACTTGATGGCGAGGCCCGCGGGGATCGTCTCCAGGTGCACGTCGCTCGCACCGTTGAGCAGCGCGTCGCGCAGGGTCGAGCGCACCAGGCGGATCACCTCGCTCGACTCGTCGCCGATCGCCTTGAGCGACAGGTCCTCGACGCGGCCGCGCTCCTCCGGCCCCGCCGCCGCCTCGCCCTGCACCGCGTCGAGCGCGCGCAGCGACTCCTCGTGCGCGGCGAGGTACGCCACCAGGTCGCCGCGGTGCGCCAGGCGCCAGCCGAAGGGCGCGGCGATACGCTCCTCGGCCCAGGCCTGCAGCTCGCCGGAGAAGGGATCGTCGATGGCGAGCAGCAGCTCGCCGTCGCCGCGCAGCAGCACGCAGCCGTGCTGCGCGCACTCGGCGAACGGCAGCAGGTCGAAGGCCGGCGCCATGCGCCGCAGCTCGGCCATGGGGAGCGTCTGCAGGCGCAGCGTCGCCGCCAGGCGATCGGTGAAGGCGTCGGCTTGCAGCCCGAGGCTTTCCTCCAGCACGTCGACCACGCGCCGCCGTGCCGCGGCGGCGGCGGTGCGCGCCCGGGCGATGTCGGCCGCGGCGATGTTCAGCGCGCTTTCTGCGCTCGTTGCGGTCATTGCAGGTTGCCCGCGAGCTCGAAGATCGGCATGTACATGAGGATCACGATGGCGCCGATGACCAGGCCGATCGCCGCCATCAGCAGCGGCTCGAACAGCCGCGTGAACCAGTCCACCCAGCGCGCCATCTCCTCGTCGTGGAACGCGGCGATGTTCTCCAGCATCTCGCCGATGTTGCCGCCCTGCTCGCCGACGGCGAGCAGGCGTGCCGCGACCGGCGTGGTGAGCCCGTTCGCCTCCATCGACTCTGAGAGTCTGCGGCCGGCGGCGATGGCCGCGGCCGCCGCGGCGAGCCGGCCGCGCAGCACCGGGTGCAGCAGCCCGGCGCTCGTCCCCAGCGCGCTCACCAGCGGCATGCCGCCGCGCACCAGCATGCCGATCGTGCGATAGAAGCGCGCGAGCTGGTAGATCTTGAGCCGCTCGCCGAGCGCGGGCAGCCGCCACAGCGCGGCTGCGATGCGCTCGCGCGAGGCACGCAAGAAATACACGGCGGCCGCAAGCAGGACGGCGAGGGCTCCGAGGACCAGCGCGCCGTGGGCGTCGACCGCCTGTCCCCAGGCGAGCAGCCAGCGCGAGAACAGCGGCAGCTCGCTGCCGCGCTCCTCGTAGATGTGGCCGAAGCGCGGCACCACATAGAACAGCAGGAACAGGCTTACCAGCCCGCCCACGCCGATGAGCAGCAGCGGATAGATCGAGGCGTTGACCACCCGCTTGCGGATCGCCTCGATCTGCGTCGCGTAGCCGACGTAGCGCGCGAGCGCCGGCGCGAGGTCGCTGGTGCGCTCGGCGGCGCGCACCGTGGCGACGTAGAGCGGGTCGAAAGCCCGCGGGAACTGCTCGAGCGCCGCCGACAGGGTCTGCCCCTGGCGCAGCGCCGCCGCGACGCGCTCGAGCAGCGTGCGCCACTCGCCGTTGCGCTCCTTCTGCGCCAGTGTTTCGATCGACTCTACGAGCGGCAGGCCCGCCTGGACCAGCGCGCGCAGCTCCTGGCTGAACAGCGCCAGCGGAAAGCGCGCCTCGCGGCGCCAGGCCGCGCTCCACGCGCGCCGGGCGCGCACGCTGAGCACCGTATAGCCCCGCTTCTCGAGCGACTGCACGGCGCTCGCCTCGTCGGGCGCCTGGAACTCGAGCGCCTCGACGCTGCCGTCGGGTCCGACCGCTTTCAGTTCGAAGCGCATGCGGGCTCAGTGGTTGGTGATATCGGCGGCTTCGCCGCTGCCGCCGGGCTGGCCGTCCTTGCCGTAGGAGACGAGGTCGTAGTCGATGCCTTTCTCGCCCGGCATGCGGTACAGGTACGGCTTGCCCCAGGGGTCGTGCGGCACCTCCTTGCGCAGGTAAGGGCCGGCCCACTTCGGCTCGTCGGGCGGACGGTGCACCAGCGCCTTGAGGCCCAGTTCGGCGCTCGGATAGCGCCCGGTGTCCAGCCGGTACTGGTCGAGCGCCGTGCCGAGCGCGTCGATCTGCGCCTTGGCGGTGGTGACCTCCGATTTGCCCACCTGGCCGAAGTAGCGCGGCGCGACGAAGCTGGCGAGCAGGCCGATGATCACCACCACGACCAGCAGCTCGAGCAGGGTGAAGCCGGCCGCATGCGCGGGCCGGGACACCTGAGCCTGCTTGGGACTCATGGATTGGCCCTCCTTGGCGCCTATGTTACTTCGGCTTTGGTGACATTCCATCGACGAAGCTGCGCCATCCGGAGGGGGCGCTCGCCGGGGTTGAAGTCCCGCATGCTGCCGTCGAGGGACGCGCGGACAGCCACGCCGCTGTCTCGACGGCACTATGCGCGCTTCAAGGCGCGTGTCAATCCCGTGACCGCGGCAAGGGCGAGCCCCAGGGCTGGATGCGTCGCAGGCCGGGCACGAGGGCGTCGAACATGGGCGTGAGCACGCAGGCGCCGAACCAATAATGGTTGCCTTCGGTTCGCGCGCGCAATAAAGTGGCGCGATAACGCGTCGCTTGGAGGAGGGCCCATGCGTAACAACCTCGCGGTTTCTCTTTGCTTGCTGCTCGCAGTTGCCGGTCCGGCCTTCGCAAACGACCATCTCGGGATCGTCACATTGTCCAACCGCGCCGACCTGGTGAGCGGCGGCGAGGCCCTCGTCGAGGTCGCCGTGCCGCGCGACGTCGCGCTTTTGGCGGTCACGGTGAGCCTGAACGGAAACCCCATCACCGGGGCGTTCCAGCCGGTCGCCGGCCGGCACGCGTTGCGCGGCCTCGTCACCGGGCTGGTCGAGGGACGCAACGACGTCGTTGCCACGACCGGCGTCCGGGGCCGCGACAGCTCGGCGCGTCTCGAGATCACCAACCACCCGATCGGCGGCCCGGTGCTCTCCGGGCCGCAGGTCGTGCCTTTCTTCTGCGCCACGCCGGTGCCGCAGCCGGCCACCGAAATTTCGCCGGCGACCAACGCGAGCGGCCTGTCCACGCCGGCGTTCGATGCGCAGTGCAACGTCGCCACGGAGTACAAGCTCTACTACCGGACGACGAACGCCGGATGCTCCTTCGCCATTCCGGACCCGAGCCCGTCGGTGAATTTCCTCAACACCAACCCGCCGATGGGCGCGACGCCGCCGGCCAATGCCTGCTTCAGGCCCTACGATCCAGGCGCCCCCGCGCCAGCGGACCTCGCCACGACGACCACGGATCATGGCGCGACCGTGCCGTACATCGTGCGCGTGGAGCGCGGCAC
>DASTTC010000061.1:0-3257 GCA_035760345.1 Burkholderiales bacterium
GGCGAGATCCTTCCTCAGCACGATCAGGTTGTGGTGGAAGGCGACGCTGGCGATGCCGGCGTCCAGTGCGCCCGGCGCGGGCTCCAGGAATTCAGGCAGGTTGACGCTGTCGGTGAGCTCCTTGAACCAGCGCATGCAGGATTTTTCGTATCCGGGCGTTCCCAATGCACCGCCGCCGTAGGCCGGCCAGTAAGAGGTCTGCACGTCCTCGACGATATAGACGCCGCCGTCCTTCAGGTGCGGCCAGAGAATGCCGAAGGTCTCGATCTGGTGCGCGTTGAGGTGGCTGCCATCGTCGATGATGAAGTCGAACGGGCCCCGTTCCTGCGCCAATGAGGTGAGCTTCGGCGCGTCCACCTGCGAGCACTGGAACACCTGCACGCGTCCCGCCGAGAGCGCAGTCTTGTCGTACAGGTCGATGCCGGTGATGCGCCCGCGGCGGAAGTAGCTCGCCCACATGCGCAGCGACTCGCCGCCGAGCGCGCCCGAGTAGCCGCCCACGCCGACTTCGAGCAGGCGCACGGGCTTGCGCCGCGCAGCACGCATCAGCGCGTCGTACACCGGCGTGTACTCGTGCTCGCCGAACTTGTCGGTGCCGTAGAGCGCAGCGAGCGTATCGAGGTCCGCGCCCGCCCAGCCCGCGAGCCGCGCGCATCGCTGCAGGTGCCGGTCGAGCGGCGTGCCGGGCGGGATGTTGCGCCGCAAGTTGAGGACCAGGCGGGCGAGGCGGCCGGCCATGCTACGCGACGGCCAAGCGAACGTTGCACGCGGTGAGGCGGGTCACGATGTGTTCTCGCGCGAACTGGAATCGCGCGATGTTACCCTACCGCAGCGCGCTCAATCGACGAGCAGGCGCGCGCAGCGCTCGGGGCCGGCGGGGAAAGGCAGGATCGCTCCGCCGCGCGGCACGCATTGGCTCGGCGGCGGCGTCACGCCGCCCTCGACCCATTGCACCAACAGCTCGAAGGCGAGATGCGCGTGCGGCTGGATGTACTCCAGCTGGGTGAAGTTGCAGCAGGACTGGCGGAAGCGCTCGATGTGGTTCCCGTTCTGGATCTCGTAGAGTCGGTGCAGGTCGGCGCGCCCGGCGGCGACCACGGCGTCGCGGAAGGGGCGCGCGTGGCGCGCGAGCGGCAGCAGCGCATCCATCGTGCCGTGCAGGGTGACGAGCGGCTGCGCGATGTCGCCGTCGGTGGCGATTCTGCCGAGGCGCGGCGAGAGGTGATAGGGCTTGCGCCGCGCGAGGTAGTCGTAGCTCTCGGGCGCCCCGGAATACAGCGGATCGAGCTCCTTCGCGAACACGCAGGTGGTGACGTCCCAGTAGTTGTTGAGGTGCGTTTCCCAGAGCGAGCCGAGCAGCGGGCTGTAGATGTTGGCCGGGGTGGGCGGCTGCGCCAAGATGTCGGGCGGATAGCCCGCCGCGAGCATCGCCTGCCAGGCAACGCTCGCCTGCGAGAAGCCGGCGTCGCGATAGCCGGGCCACTGCCGCAGCGCGACCGGCAAATCGGTCAGGATATTCGGGCCGGGGGGAGCCCAGTGCACGCCCTCCCAGTCGATGCCCCCGTCGAAGCGCTGCGGTGACTCGGCGAGGAGCCTGCGCACCACGTGGCCGCCGTTCGAGATGCCGAACAGATAGACGCGCGCGGCCGGCCGGTCGAAGTGCGCGGCCGCGGCGAGCTGCGCGAGGTCCGTCGCCTCGAGCGTGCGCCGAAACCATTCGGTGATCGTGTCCTTCGCCTCGTTGAGGTAGAAGTGCGTCGTCAGCGCCGCCGTCGGCGCGGGCGGCGGCGAGAGCCGGCAGGCGAGGGGATCGGTGAGCGGTGCGCTGAGGAAGAAGTTGAGAGTGCCCTTGTTCGTCGAGACATAGGCGTAGCCCTGCTGCACGACGAAGTCGCTGAAGATGTAGTCGCCCATGAACTCGCTGCGCATGCCGCCGGGCACGCCCACCACCAGCTTGCCGTTCCAGTCTTCCGGCAGGCGCAGCACCCAGCGCGCGTCGACGTCGTCAGCCATGGCGCCGGTGACCTGCAGACCCGGAACCGCGCGCCAGATCGGGGTGCGATCCGGAGCGTCCGGCGACACCGCGCCCGCGTCGGTGCGCGGCGTGAAGGCGAAGGGCGGCAGCCCGGGGCGCGAGTTGTCCTGCGGGATGGTGTCGGGGTTCGCGGTGGTGAGATCCGCGCTCGCGGCGCAGCGCAGGTCGGCGGCGAAGCCGGCAAGCGCGCGCGCGATGGCGTCGCAATCGGCCCGCGCGGCGCCGCTACTGGCGAGCAACAGCGCCAAGGCGAGCAGCGGCTTCATCCGCGCATGCTAGCCGCGCTGCCGCCGGCGTCATTCTGCGCCGGCCTGGTTCTTTCGGACTATGCCCCGAACTCCGCGCGCAGCAGCCGCGCGGCTTCCACCATGGCGCGCAGCTTGCCGTCGGCGACCTGGCGCGGCAGGTACTTCATGCCGCAGTCCGGGGCGAGGATGACGTGCTCCCTGGGGACGTACGGCAGGGCGCGCTTGATGCGCGCGGCCACCTGCTGCGGCGTCTCCACGGTCAGGTCGTTGAGGTCGATGCAGCCGACCATGATGCTCTTGCCGGGCAGCTTCGCCAGCACCGCGCAGTCGAGGCTCGACTGCGCCGTCTCGATCGACACCTGGCGGCAGGTGCAGCCGGCGAGCTCGGGCAGGAACGAGTAGCCCGAGGGGCGCTGGTGTACGATCGCCGCGTAGCCGAAGCAGATGTGCACCGCCGTGGTTCCCGCGATACCGTCGAGCGCCGCGTTGAGCGCCTGCAGGCCGTACTGGCGCGCCTTCTCGGGCCGCGCCTGCATGTAGGGCTCGTCCACCTGCACGATGTCGGCGCCGGCCGCGAACAGGTCCCTGATCTCCTGGTTCACGGCGACGGCGTAGTCCATCGCCGCGTCCGCATCGCTCTTGTAGAAGTCGTTTTGCGCCTGCTGGGTCATGGTGAAAGGCCCGGGCACGGTCATCTTCACCTTGCGCGTCGTATGGCGCTTGAGGAACTTCAGGTCCTCGAGCTCGACCGGGTGCTTCCTGCGTATCTTGCCGACGATGCGCGGCACGGGCACGGGCTTTCCCGCGCGGTCCATCGCCGTGCCGGGGTTGTCGATGTCGACGCCCTCGAGCGCGGTGGCGAAGCGGTTGGAGTAGCTCTCGCGCCGCATCTCGCCGTCGGTGATGATGTCGAGGCCGGCATCTTCCTGCGCCTTGATGGCCACGATCGTGGCATCGTCCTGCGCCTCGGCGAG
>DASTTC010000062.1:0-2896 GCA_035760345.1 Burkholderiales bacterium
AGGTTCGACTCGGCGATCAGCAGCGAGATGCCCAGGTCCTCGATCTTGAACACCGCCTCGCGGAAGCGCTTGACGACGACCGGCGCGAGACCCTCGAACGCCTCGTCCAGCAGCAGCAGCGTCGGGGCGAGCGCCATGCCGCGCGCGATGGCGACCATCTTGCGCTGGCCGCCGCTCAGGTTCATGCCCTGGCGGCGCAGGAGCTCGCGCACCTCGGGGAACACCGCGTACACGCGCTCCTCGATGTTGCCGTCCGCGAGCGTCTCCAGCCGGCGGCGCGCCTTCGCCGACATCCAGCGGCTGATCATCATGTTTTCCGCCACCGTCAGCTCGGGGAAAATCTCGCTGCCCTCGGGCGCGTAGCCCATGCCGCGCAGCGCGCGCTTGTGCACGGGAAGCGAACCGACTTCCTCGCCGTGAAACAGGATCTGGCCGGACTTCACCGGCAGGAAGCCCATGATGCTTTCCAGGGTCGTGGTCTTGCCGGCGCCGTTGCGGCCGACCAGGCAGACGACCTCGCGCTCGTGCACGCTCAGCGAGACCCGGCGCAGGATGTGCGCGGGGCCGCGGAAGGTGTCGATCGCCTTCACTTCAAGCATCGGCGTCGGTTCCGAGCAGGTACTTGGCCACGTCGGCGTTGTTGCGGATCGCCTCGGGCGGACCGTCGGCGAGAAACCGGCCCTCGTGCATCACCACCACGCGATCGGAGTACTTGAACACCACGTCCATGTCGTGCTCGACGACCACCGCGGTGACGCCGCCCGCGCGCACCACCGAGGACACCGTGTCCATGATCTGCGCCTTTTCGCGCGTGCTGACCCCGCTGGTCGGCTCGTCGAGAAACAGCAACTTGGGACGCAGCGCGTAGGCGACTGCCACGTCGAGGAGCTTGCGTTCGCCCTGCGCCAGCCCGCCCGCCAGCTCGCCGGCCTTGCCGCCGAGGCCGAACTGGCCGAGCAGCGCGCCGGCCTCCTGCGAGACCGCGACATCCCGCTCCGCGAGCCTGAAAATCCTCCGGCTCTTGCCCTCGCGGGCGAAAATCGCCAGCGCCACGTTGTCGAGCACGGACAGATCGTCGAACAGGTTCACGAGCTGGAAGCTGCGTGCGATGCCCGCGCGGATGCGCTCGTCCACCGGCGCATAGGTGATGTCGCGGTCGGCGATGAAGATCCTGCCGCTGTCGGGCGACAGGAACGCGCTGATCAGGTTGACCAGCGTGGTCTTGCCCGCGCCGTTGGTGCCGACCAGCGACAGGAACTCGCCTTCGTTGACGCTGAAATCGACGTCGTCCACGGCGCGCGTTTCGCCGAAACGCTTGCGCAGGCGCTCGGTGCGCAGCAGGCTCATGAGGCCGCGCCGCGCCGGCGCTTGAGCCTGGCCACGAGCTGCGCGGCCGCGCCCACGATGCCCGCCGGCAGGAACGTCACCAGGACGATCAGGATCACTCCCAGCGTGAGCTGCCAGTATTCGGTGACCGCGACCGCGTAGACCTCGAGGTAATTGAAGATCACGGCGCCGACCATCGGGCCGGTGAAATTGCGGAATCCGCCGAGCACGGCGAAGAACACGAATTTGCCGGACTGCGGCCAGTACAGGACGTCGGGGGTGGTGAGGCCGTTGAGCGGCACCCAGAGGCTTCCCGCCAGGCCGGTGAAGATCCCCGAGACGAGGAACGCGAGCCAGCGGTAGCGCCAGATGCGCACCCCGAGAAAGCGGGCGCGGGTCTCGTTGTCGCGGATCGCCTGCAGCGTCTTGCCGAACGGGGAATGCACGATCAGCCACATCAGCACCACGCAGACGCAGAACGCCGCGAGCACATAGTAGTAGTAGGAGGTGATGAATTTCTCGAAGGCGTCCGCCCCCGGGAAGCTGACCAGGCCGCCCAGCAGGGTGACCTTGGAGAACGGCACGCGCAGCCCGTCGGTGCCGCCGGTGATCCAGAAGAACTTGTAGGCGAGCGTCCACAGCACCTGCGACAGCGCGAGCGTCAGGATGGCGAAGAAGATCCGCGTGTGGCGCACGCAAACGATGCCGAACAGCGCCGCGACCACGGCGGAGAACGCGATCCCGCCCAGCATGAACAGCTCCATCGACGACACGCCGAGATAACGCATCATGAGCGCCACCGCGTAGGCGCCCGCGCCGAAGTAGGCCGAGTGGCCGAACGACAGCAGCCCGGTGTAACCGAGCAGCAGGTTGAAGCCGAGCGCGGCGATCGCCAGCGTCAGGCCGTAGGTGAGGAGCTGCGTCTGATAGGTGCTCGCGACGGCGGGAACGAGCAGCAGGACGGCGAGCACCGCCGCGGCGGCCGCGGCCCGGCGCACCAGCGAGGGGGCGAGCGGCGCGTTCACGCTTTCTTCCCGAACAGGCCCGTCGGCCGGATCAGCAGCACGATCGCGGCGATCAGGTACAGCGCGGCGAGCTCGATTTCCTCCCAGAACTGGATGGTGACGGTGCGCAGGGCGCTCACGATCAACGCGCCGACCAGCGCGCCCTCGAGGCTGCCCAGGCCGCCGATCACGACGACCACGAACGACACGACGAGCACTTCCACGCCCATGCCGAGCACCGCCGCCTGGCTCGGCACGACGATGGCCCCGGCGAGCCCGGCCATGAAGCACCCCAGCCCGAAAGCGAGCGAGTAGATCCGCCCGACGTCGATGCCGAGCGCCGCAGCCATGCGCCGGTCCTGCGCGGTGGCGCGCAGCAGCACGCCGAACTTCGTCCGGTACACGAACGCCCACAGCGCGAGCGCCGCGGCGACGCCGACCCCGATCATCACCAGGTTGTACACCGGATAGGGCAGCCCCCCGACCTGGATCAGCCCCAGGGAATCCACCAGCCGGTTCGCGGTGAGCGGCGTCCCGCCCCACACCAGCCGGATGAGGTCCTCCAT
>DASTTC010000063.1:0-5066 GCA_035760345.1 Burkholderiales bacterium
TTGGTGGCGGGATCGCCGCCGCCCAGCCTCGCCGCCACGGTGATTTCCTTGATCAGCCGCGTGAACACCTTGCCTTTCTTCGCGTCGGCGGCCGCCTTGCGGTGCTTGATGTTCGCCCATTTGCTGTGACCGGCCATGGGATAATTTTACCGTCATGCCCGCTGCGCTCCTCGTCGCGAAAAGCGCCAAGGCCGAGTTGTGCCTGCTGCCTGCGCTCGCCAACCGCCACGGCCTGGTCACGGGCGCCACCGGCACCGGCAAGACCGTCACCTTGCAGACGCTGGCCGAACAGTTTTCGCGCGCGGGCGTGCCCGTGTTCCTGGCGGACGTGAAGGGCGATCTCTCGGGCATGGCGAAGGCAGGCGGCGCCAACGCAAAAGTCGCCGAGCGCGCGAAGCTGCTCAAGCTCGAGCTCAAGCACCAGCCCTGCCCCGTCGTGTTCTGGGACGTCTTCGGCGAGCGCGGCCACCCGGTGCGCGCCACCGTCTCGGACATGGGGCCGCTGTTGCTCGCCAGGATGCTCGGCCTGAACGACACGCAAGAAGGTGTGCTCAACCTCGTGTTTCGCATCGCCGACGAGGCCGGGCTGCTGGTGCTGGATCTGAAGGACCTGCGCGCCATGCTGCAGCACGTAGGAAACAACGCGGCCCAGTTCACCACCGGCTACGGCAACGTCTCGGCGGCGTCCGTCGGCGCCATCCAGCGCGGCCTGCTCGCCCTGGAGGCCCAGGGCGCCGAGCGCTTTTTCGGCGAGCCGATGCTGAACCTCGCGGACCTGATGCAGCTCGAGGCCGGCCAGGGCGTAGTCAACATCCTCGCCGCCGACAAGCTGATGCACTCGCCCAAGCTCTACGGGGCGTTCCTGCTGTGGATGCTCGCGGAGCTGTTCGAGCAATTGCCCGAAGTCGGCGATCCCGACAAGCCGAAGCTGGTGTTCTTCTTCGACGAGGCGCACCTGTTGTTCGACGATGCGCCCAAGGCGCTGCTGGACAAGATCGAGCAGGTGGTGCGCCTGATCCGCTCCAAGGGCGTAGGCGTGTACTTCGTGACGCAGAACCCGCTCGACATTCCCGAATCGGTGCTCGGGCAGCTCGGCAACCGCGTGCAGCACGCGCTGCGCGCTTTCACGCCGAAGGACCAAAAGGCGGTGAAATCCGCGGCCGATACCATGCGTCCCAACCCGAAGCTCGACATCGCGCAGGCGATCACCGAGCTCGGGGTGGGCGAAGCGCTGGTGAGCCTGCTGGACGAGAAAGGCCGGCCCGGCGTCACCGAACGCGCGTTCGTCGTGCCGCCGGGGAGCCAGCTCGGCCCGATCCCGGACGCCGAGCGCAAGGCGGCGATTGCGTCTTCCGCGGTAGCGGGGCATTACGAGAAGGCGGTTGAGCGCGAATCGGCCTACGAACTGCTCAAGGCGCGGGCGGACCAGGTGGCCGCGCAGACGGCGGCGCAAAAGCCCAAGGAATCGAGCCTCGCCTCCGACATCCTGTTCGGCAAGACCGGGCCGCGCGGCGGCCGGCAGTCGCAGGGCCTGATCGAAGCCATGGCGAAGAGCGCCGTGCGCACCGCGGGTTCGCAGGTCGGGCGGGAGTTGATCCGGGGTATCCTCGGCTCCCTACTCGGTAAGCGACGCTAAGGAGAAGTGATGGATCTGGGCATCAAGGGCAAGACCGCGCTGGTGTGTGCGGCCTCGAAAGGGCTGGGCAAGGGCTGCGCCTTGGCGCTCGCGCGCGAAGGCGTGAACGTCGTCATCACCGCGCGCGGCATGGAGGCGCTGGAGGCCACCGCGGAAGAGATCCGCAAGGCCACCGGCGCGAAGGTCGTCGCCGTTGCGGGCGACATCACTTCGGAGGACGGACGCAAGGCGGCGCTCGCTGCCTGCCCGAGCCCGGACATCCTCGTCAACAACGCGGGCGGCCCGCCGCCAGGGGATTTCCGCAACTGGACGCGCGAGGACTGGATCAAGGCAGTGGACGCCAACATGCTGACGCCCATCGAGCTCATCAAGGCGACGATCGACGGCATGATCTCGAGGAAGTTCGGCCGCATCATCAACATCACCTCCGGCGCGGTGAAGATGCCGATCCCCGAGCTCGGCCTGTCGAACGGCGCGCGCACCGGCCTCACCGGCTTCGTCGCCGGCCTCTCGCGCCAGGTCGCGCAGCACAACGTGACCATCAACGGCCTGTTGCCAGGGCCGTTCGACACCGACCGGCTGCGCGGCAACATGGAGTTCAACGCCAAGAAGCTCGGCAAGACTGCGGCGGAGCTGGCGAAGATCCGCGCCGACGCGAACCCCGCCAGGCGCTTCGGCACCATCGAGGAGTTCGGCGCCACCTGCGCCTTCCTCGCCAGCGTGCACGCCGGCTACATCACCGGGCAGAACGTGCTGATGGACGGGGGCGCGTTCCCGGGGACGTTCTAGAACGGGGCCAGAAGACATCGTCTGACCCCGTTCCCCGCCGCGCCTTCAGTTCATGATCGGCGCCAGGGCCGTGCCGATGCGCTGCATCTGCGCCTCGGTGATCATGCCGCCCAAGACCTTCTGGAAGCGCTCGTCCTGCACGCCGGAGACGATGTACTGCCAGCGATAGGCGCGCAGCATCGTGTTGCGCAGCTGCTGCACCTGCACCTTGTCGAACGTCCTGCCGCACACCCGCAGGAAGTAGTCGGTGTCGGAGGCCGCCTGCATCTGCAGGATGCCGTCGACCGCGCCGACCAGCTCGATGAGATCGGTGACCGCGCCGTCGCGCTGCTCCGGCGTGAGCCTGGCGTTCTCGCGCACCCACTCCAGCTCGTCGAGGATGGCGTGCTGGGATTCCTCCTTCCAGTGGAACAGGAACACGTCTTTCCACAGCTCGGAGAGTGCCGCATCGGGCTCGATGCTCTGCCGGTAGTGCGACTGCGTGAACAGCTCGATGTGGCAGGTCAGCGCGAGCACCGCCCACGTGGACTTGCTCAATACGGCCCTGGCGACGTCGTCCGGTTGCGGCATGAAGGCGTAGCCGGCCGGCATGTCGGCGGCAATCATCGCCTCGACACGGCGGAACAACTCCTGGTGCTTGAGCTCCTCGTCGGTGAAGCGCACCAGCGCCTCGAGCGCAGTCTGGTCGCCCAACCAGTGCTCGCGGCTGATTTCCAGGACCTTGGCGCCGATGAAGCGCTCCACCAGCCCGAAGATATTGGCGTATGAGCGCCCCTGTACCTGGCTGACGAGCTTCTTCTCGCCGGCGGAGAGGAAT
Source organism: Burkholderiales bacterium (assembly GCA_035760345.1). GTDB lineage: Bacteria > Pseudomonadota > Gammaproteobacteria > Burkholderiales > SG8-39 > JAABQT01. Next base: position 3,243 of record DASTTC010000063.1, read on the forward strand.
TCCAGCTCGTTGACTTTGGACAGCCCGTCGGGCAGGAACTTCTTCGCGACGTCGAACGTGCGCCCGCGAATCACGTCCCGGTCGATGTCCCAGCGGATGCGCTTGGACACTTCGACGCACTTGGCATAGCGCGCAGCAGTTTCGGTTTGCATGGTTTGCATGGTGTGCCTCCGTCAGATCGTGAGTGCTTCAGGTTCGCGCGACCGCACCGGCCGCGCGTCAAAAGCCGTGGGCGAATTCGCCTGGACGTGGTCAGCGATGAGCGCATTGACCTGGTCGCGGTGTGTCACCGGCAGCATGTGGCCGGCGCCCTGGACAACCCGGAAGGTCGCTTCGGGCAGCGCCATGCGCAGCCGCGCGCTGACGCAACGCGACGGCAGCGTCGTGCAGCCCCCCTGGACCAGGAGCGTCGGCAGCGTAATGTCGCAAACGTCTTCGAGCTCGGCCGGCTCGCTTAAGAGGGCGTGGAAATCCAGCACCACCTTGGCGAGCTGCGGAGCGAAAGCGGTGCGCTTCTCGGGCGCCATCTCCGCCCAACTGCCGGGGCCGCTCCAGTAATCGACGAAGCGGCCAAAGCCGCCGCCGTAGTCTCCGATCGCGAGCGCGGCGCTCGCATCGGCGGCAACAGCCATGATCTCGCGCAGCGCAGCGAGGTCGGTCGCATCGCCGTTGCGCAGCAGATGGAACGCCGACGGCTCAACGAGCGTCAGGCTCCTGACGCGTTCCGGACACGTGCGCGCGATATGCAGCGCCACCGCGCCGCCGTAGGAATGGCCCACCAAGTGAGCGGGCTCGTCCAGGCGCCCGAGGAGGCTGCGCACCGCCGCGGCTTCCTGCGCCAGGCTGAATCCGCCGCGGCCCGACCACGGGGCGGCTGCGCCGTAGCCGATCAGATCCGGGGTCATTACCCGATAGCGCGCGCCAAGCAGGGGGGCCAGCGTGCGCCATTGCGCGCCGGAAGATCCACTGCAATGCAAAAGAACGATGGGTTCGCTTTTCATTTTGGTTCTCCTTTCAACGGGACGTGTCGCACGGTCCGTGCCAGGAGGGAATTGACGTAAAACCAGGGAGTTATAGCGAAACGCAGCCGCGGCAGGCCGCGGCGCCGCCAAATACAACGGTCAAATGCGACGGCTAGGAGGTCTTGCGGATGCCGAGCTTGCGCAGGCGCCCGCGCAGCGTACTGGCGTTGAGGCCGAGGATGCGCGCGGCGCCCTTGTCTCCCTCGATCACCCAGCGCGTTTGCTCGAGGACCCGGGCGATGTGCGCGCGCTCCATCTCTTCCAGCGTGCCGTTCCCGGGCGCTGCCGCAGGCGCAGCCGCGGTGGATACGGCGCTCGGGAACAGAAGTTCGCCGTCCGACACGATAAGCGCGCGCTCGACGAGGTTTTCGAGCTCGCGAACGTTGCCGGGCCATTCGTAGGCGCCCGCGCGCTCGAGAAAGGCAGCCGGTACGTTCTGCAGCGGCTTGCCGAGCTTGCGGGCGGCCTTCGCCGCGAAATGCCGCACCAGGCCGGGCACATCGCCGCGCCTTTCGCGCAGCGGCGGCGCCGTGACCGGAAACACGTTGAGCCGGTAGTAGAGATCGGCCCGGAAGCGCCCCGCGGCCACCTGGGCCTGGAGATCGCGGTTGGTCGCGGCGATCACCCGAACGTCGGCGCGCAGGCTGCGTGCGCCGCCAACGCGGTCGAATTCCCCTTCCTGCAGCACGCGCAGCAGCTTCGCTTGCGCTTCGAGCGGCAGCTCGCCGACCTCGTCTAGGAACAGGCTGCCGCCGTCGGCCAGCTCGAAGCGGCCGCGGCGCTGCTGCAGCGCGCCGGTGAA
>DASTTC010000064.1:0-6762 GCA_035760345.1 Burkholderiales bacterium
GGCAAGCCCTCCAACCCGGCGTACCTGCTCGAGCCCGGGGAACTGTGGCGGGCGTTCGCCGGTCTGCACATCATCGCCTTCGAGCAGGGGCTGAGCCTCGAGCCGAAGCCGGCGATGCGCCAGCGCCTGTGCGCCCGGCGCACGCCAAACGGATAAAATCGCGGGCATCGCGCCGCGCGCTAAGGAGCCTCGAACATGATCACCGGAAGCCTGGTCGCCATCGTCACCCCGATGCAGGAGGACGGACGCCTCGACATGGCTCGCTTTCGCGAGCTGATCGACTGGCACGTCGCCGAAGGCACCGACGGCATTGTCGTCGTCGGCACCACGGGCGAATCGCCCACCGTGGACGTCGATGAGCACAAGGAGTTGATCCGCGTCGCCGTGGACCACGCCAAGGGGCGCATCCCGGTGGTCGCCGGCACTGGCGGCAACTCCACCGCGGAAGCCGTCGAGTTGACCGAATCGGCGAAGAAGGCGGGCGCCACCGCGTGCCTGTCGGTGGTGCCGTACTACAACAAGCCGGCGCAGGAGGGCCTGTACCAGCATTTCCGCAAGGTGGCGGAGAAGGTCGGCCTGCCGATGATCCTGTACAACGTGCCGGGCCGCACGGTGGCCGATCTCGCCAACGACACGGTCATGCGCCTCGCCGAGGTGCCGGGCATCATCGGCCTCAAGGACGCCACCGCCAACATCGAGCGCGGCACCGACCTCATCAAGCGCCTGCCGCGAAATTTCGCCCTCTACAGCGGCGACGACGCCACGGCGCTCGCCTTCATCCTGCTCGGCGGCCACGGCACGATCTCGGTCACCGCCAACGTGGCGCCGCGCCTGATGCACCAGATGTGCGCCGCGGCCCTCGTCGGGGACGTGAAGCAGGCGCGCGACATCAACTTGCGCCTGCTCGGGCTGCACCAGAAGCTGTTCGTCGAGGCGAATCCGATCCCGGTCAAGTGGGCCCTGGCGCAGATGGGGCGCATCGAGTCGGGCCTGCGGCTGCCGCTGACGCCGCTTGCCGAGAAGTTTCACGACGTCGTGCGCGCGGCCCTCGCCGAGGCCGGCGTCGCGTTGCCCGGATTGCGCGTGGTGGAAAAGCGAGCATGAAACTGCGGGCGGCCGCGGCCGCGCTGGCACTGCTGGCCGCGGGCTGCAGCACCACCGACGGCCTGCTCGACGGCGCCAGCCAGATCGAATACAAGTCCGCCGGCAAGCTGCCGCCGCTCGACGTGCCGCCGGATCTCACCGCGCCGGCACGCGAAGGACGCTACCAGGCGCCCGACGCCGCGCGCGGCGCGGCGACCCTCTCGGACTACCAGGCCGGGCGTGCGCAGCAGGCGCCCGCCGACGCGGGCGGCACGACAGTCCTGCCGACGCCCAAGGGCATGCGCGTCGTGCGCGCCGGCAGTCAGCGCTGGCTGGTGGTGGACCAGCCGCCCGACAAGCTCTGGCCGGTGGTGAAGTCGTTCTGGCAGGAGAACGGCCTGCTCATCGCGCGCGAGAACCCCGAGGCGGGCGTGATGGAGACCGATTGGGCCGAGAACCGCGCCAAGATCCCCGACAGCTGGGTGCGCCGCACGCTCGGCTCGCTCATCGAGCCGCTGCACTCCTCCGGGGAGCGCGACAAGTATCGCGTGCGGCTGGAGCCCGAGCCCGGCGGCGGCACCGAGATCTACATCAGCCACCGCGGACTCGAAGAAGTGTACGTAGGCGAGGGTACGCAGGACCGCACGCAGACCGCGTGGCAGCCGCGCCCGAGCGATCCCGGGCTCGAAGCGGAGTTCTTGCGCCGCCTCATGGTGCGCCTGGGCACGCCCGAGGGCGAGGCGCGCGCGAGCGTCGTCGGCGCGCAGCCTGCCGCGCAGCGGGCAACGCTGCGCAAGGGCCTGGACGGCGCCGAGCTGCTCGAGGTGCTCGAGCCCTTCGACCGCGCCTGGCGGCGCGTCGGCCTCGCGCTCGACCGCGTCGGCTTCACGGTCGAGGACCGCGATCGCCAAAAAGGCGTGTACTTCGTGCGCTATGCCGATCCGCTGGCCGACGTGAAGCAGGCGCCGGGCCTGCTCGGCAAGCTCGCGTTCTGGCGCGACGACGGACCCAAGGTGAAGGCCGAGCAGTACCGCGTGGCCGTTTCGCCCGAGCAGGAAGTGAGCCGCGTGCAGGTGCTCGACAAGGACGGCGCGGCCGAGAAATCGCCCACCGCCAGCCGCATCCTCGCCCTGCTGCACGAGCAACTGAAGTAGTGCGCTTCGCGTCGCTCGGCAGCGGCAGCAAGGGCAATTGCCTGGTGGCCGAAGCCGACGGCACCCGCGTGCTGCTCGATTGCGGCCTGTCGCCGCGCGAAACCGGGCGCCGGCTCGAGCGCCTTGGGCTTGCGCCCGCCGACCTCGACGCCATCCTCGTCACGCACGAGCACGCCGATCACGTCGGGCACGCCTATCCTTTCGCCGCGCAGCACGGCATGCCGGTGTATCTCACGCACGGCACGCGCCGCGCGCAGGAAGACGCGGGCAAGGCCGCCGACGGCGTCGAGCTGCGCCTGATCGAGGGGCGCGAGCCCTTCGCGGTGGGCGCGATCCGCGTCGAGCCCTTCACCGTACCGCACGACGCGCGCGAGCCGGTGCAGTTCGTGCTGGGCGATGGCGCACGGCGCCTGGGCGTGCTCACCGACCTGGGCGCGTCCACCGCGCACGTCGAGACGATGCTCTCGGGCTGCGACGCGCTGGTCCTCGAAACGAACCACGACCTCGGTCTGCTCTGGGGCGGCGACTACCCGAAGTGGCTGAAGGAGCGCATCTGCGGTCCGTTCGGGCATCTCGACAACGAGGCGGCCGGGCGCCTGCTCGGCGCGCTCGAGCGCTCGCGCCTGAAGCACGTGATCGCCGCGCACTTGTCGCTGCAGAACAACCGCGCGGAACTGGCGCGGGCCGCGCTCGCGGCCGCGCTCGGTTGCGACGCGGACTGGGTGGGCGTCGCCACGCAGGACGAGGGTTTCGACTGGCGGGATCTCGCGTAGGGTGGGCCCATGGACCGCCCTACGGTGGGCCATGGGCCCACCCTACAAGCCGAGCGTGCTCGCCGAGACGCCCGGAAACGACGCCGACCAGATCTCCTGGAAGCGCCCGCGCATCGCCACCGCCTCGGTTTCGTCGTACAGGCCGAGCGCGCCGCGATACAGCTGCGCCACCGGCCGGCGCACGTAGTGCGCCTGGTCGAGCACCAGGAAGCTGTCCTGGATGCCGCGGATCTCCTCGTGCGTGCACTGGATCTGGATGGCATGCGCGAAGCGCGCGAGCAGCGACATCATGCGCGGGCATTCCCGCGTCAGGTAATCCGGATTGTGCACGGCGATGTAGATGCGCCTTGTGCGGCTCGCCAGCAGGAAGGCCTTCAACCGCTCGATGCGCGCGGGGCTGTTCAGGCGCAGCGCGGCGAGGTCCGGGTCGAACACGCGCAACTCGCGGCCCGGCGCCTCCAGCAGGCGGTCCACCCCCTGCTGGAACTGGCTCTCGCCGTCGAACTGGAGGTACTCGGTCTGCGGCGTGTCCTCGCTCATGGCCCGCGCTCCAGGTGCAGGTAGCCGGACAAATACCAGTCGTAGGCGCGCTGTGCAAGCGCGCGCGGCAGCGCCCCGCGCCGCAGGTCCGCGAGCGCGCGCAGCGCCGGCGTCGCCGGCAGGGACTCGCCGTTGACGAAGCAGCGCGGGCCCAGGGTGAGCATCTGCGTGCGCGCATCGAGCGCCACGCGCGCACGCCGCAGGCGACGCGCGAACGCCGTGCGCGACAGGGGGCGGCGCGGATGCCGGAACACGACGTGCGGTTTCGGCGTCGTGAGGGTGCGGCCGAGGAACTCCGATACGTCAGCGCGCCGCCAGCGTATGCGCTCGAGGAGTGCCGCGGCGTGGTGCAGCAGTTGCGGCGGGATCTCGGCACGGCGCCGCGCGGGCTGCAGGTCCGGATCGCGGTAGCGTGCCTCCGGCAGTCCGCGTTCGTGCAGGTAGTCGAGGAACGCCGCCGGCAGTTCCTGCCCCTGGGGCGCGCGCAGCCCGATCGAGTAGGTGAGGCAGTCCTCCAGCGCCACGCCCTCGTGCCCCCAGCCCGGCGGCAGGTAAAGCAGGTCGCCCGGCTCGGCGAGGAGTTCTTCGTCGGGCGAGAAATCGGCGATCAACCTGAGCGGCGCGTCCGGCACGAGGGCAAAATTGCGCGGCGGCTCGAGCCGCCAGACGCGCCGCCCCTCGCCCTGCACCAGGAATACGTCGTAGGAGTCGACATGCGGGCCGACGCCGCCCCCGGGCGCCGCCCAGCTCACCATCACGTCGTCCAGGCGCGCACGCGGCAGGAAGCTAAACGCCTCGAGCAGCCGGGCCGCCGCGGCGACGTGCAGTTCGACGCCGCTGACCAGCAGCGTCGAGTTGCGCTGCAGCGTGGTGCATTGGAGCGGTCCATGCACCACGTTCCAGCGCGCGCCGCGGCGCCGCACCAGGCGCGACTCGACGTCGGCGCGCGCCGCGAGCGCGGCGAGGCGCGCGCGCGTGACGCCGCCCGGCAGCCGCGGCAGCGCGCCGCGCACCAGCAGCGGTTTTTTCTGCCAGTGCCGGCGCAGAAATTGCTGCGCGGTCAATCCACCCAGCGCGCGAAGCGGCATCGCCGGATTATAGGTGGCGCCATTGCGACCATCGGCGCGGGGCGCTTGCCGGAACGCAATCGATGTGCATTAGAATCGGCCGCATCGAATCCACCCCATGCTACAGACGGGACAGCCAGCGCCAAGCTTCACGCTCCCCGATGCCGACATGCAGGACGTCAGCCTGTCGGCCTTCAAGGGGCGTAAGCGCGTGGTGCTGTACTTCTACCCGCGCGACGGCACGCCGGGCTGCATACTGGAAGCCTGCAATTTCTCCGACCACGAAGACCAGTTCGGCAAGCACGACTGCGTGATCCTGGGCATCTCGCGCGACGACTGCCTGTCGCACGCCGATTTCCGCGACAAGCACGGGCTGTCCATCGGCCTGCTCTCGGACCCCGAGGGCGAGGTGTGCCGCAGCTACGGCGTGCTGCAGGAAAAGGAAACCGAAGGGGTGCGGCGCGAGTGCCTGGTGCGCTCCACTTTTGTCATCGACAAACAAGGCGTGATCCGCCACGCGCACTACGGCGTGGCGCCGCGCGGCCACGCCAGCGAGATCTACGACGTCGTCAAGCGCCTGAAGTCCTGAGGGGCTATCATCCGCGGCTGGGGCTGGGGGTCGCGAGATGATGGAGATCTTTTCCTACGGCATCGGCACGCTGATCGCGCTGGCGCTGTTCCTCGCGCTCGCGTTCCTGTTCATCAGCGACATCACGCAGAAAAAGCACGGGGTGCTGCGCAATTTCCCCGTGGTCGGGCACCTGCGCTATTTTTTCGAACAGCTGGGCGAGTACTTCCGCCAGTACTTCTTCTCCGGCGACCGCGAGGAGATGCCCTTCAACCGCGCCACGCGCGGCTGGATCTACCGCCTGGCGAAGAACGAAGGCGGCACCATCGGCTTCGGCTCCACCTACGACCTGCACCAGCCCGGGGCCCTCATCTTCGTCAACCACCCGTTCCCGGTGCTGGAAGAGGAGCGGCTGCCCACGCCGTCGCTCGCGCTGGGCGAAGGCTACTGCAAGGAGCCTTTCATCGGCCGCTCGATCGTCAACGTGAGCGGCATGAGCTACGGCGCGATCTCGGCACCGGCGGTGCGCTCGCTTTCGCGCGGCGCCGCCGTGGCGGGCTGCTGGATGGACACGGGCGAAGGGGGGCTGTCGCCCTACCACCTCGAAGGCGGCTGCGACATCATCATGCAGGTCGGCACGGCGAAGTACGGCGTGCGCGACGCGCAAGGCAACCTGTCGGCCGAGCGGCTGCTCGAGCTTGCGCGCGTGGTCAAGGCGTTCGAGATCAAGCTGTCGCAGGGCGCCAAGCCCGGCAAGGGCGGCGTGCTGCCGGGCCGCAAGGTCACGGCGGAGATCGCGCAGATCCGCGGCATCCCCGAGGGACGCGACTCCATCAGTCCCAACCGCCACCGCGACATTTCCAGCATGGCCGAGCTGCTCGACAAGATCGTCTGGATCCGCGAGCTCACCGGGCGGCCGGTGGGCGTGAAGACCGCCATCGGCGGCTGGCGCTTCATGAACGAGCTGGGCGAGGCCGTGCAAAAGCGCGGCCTGGAGTGCGCGCCCGACTTCCTGGTGATCGACGGCGGCGAGGGCGGCTCGGGCGCCGCGCCGCAGGCGCTTGCCGACCACATGGGCCTGTCGATCGACGAGGCACTGCCGCGCGTGGTGGACGCGCTCATCGAGACCGGGCTGCGCCAGCGCGTGCGGGTGGTGGCCTCGGGCAAGATCGTCACCGCCGCGCGCGCCGCCTGGGCGCTCAGCGTCGGCGCGGATTTCGTCAACACGGCGCGCGGCTTCATGTTCTCCCTGGGCTGTATCCAGGCGCTGCGCTGCCACCAGAACACCTGCCCGACCGGCGTCACCACGCACAACAAGCGCCTGCAGCGCGCGCTGGTGGTGGAGGAGAAGTACCTGCGCGTGGCGAACTACGCCATGAACATGAACCGCGAGGTCGACATGATCGCGCACTCCTGCGGCGTGCGGCACGCGCGCGAGCTCAAGCGCGAGCACGTGCGCATCGTGCAGGCCAACCACCAGTCGATCGCCCTGAACATGCTCTATCCGTACCCGGAGTTGAAGGCGAGGGTGCGCGCCGCGTGAAGCGCCTGCTGCTCGCCCTCGCGCTGGTGTCCCT
>DASTTC010000065.1:0-4735 GCA_035760345.1 Burkholderiales bacterium
CATGCTGTACCTGATCCTGTCGCGTTCGCGGATCGGGCGCGCCATCGTCGCCGTGCGTATGGATCGCGAAGCGGCGGCGCTGATGGGTGTCAACGTCGCGCGTATCTACGCGGTGACCTTCGGTCTGGGCGTGATGATGGCAGGAGCCTCGGGCCCGCTGCTGGCGATGATCTTTCCGATCTCGCCGCTTGGAGGGCCGGCGTATCTCGGCAAGGCCTTCGTCATCTGCGTGCTGGGAGGTTTGGGGAGCGTGCCCGGCGCGATGATCGGCGGCTTGGTGCTCGGTGTGGTCGAGAGTTTCGGCGCGCTGTGGTTCGGGCCCGAGCACGCCATCACGCTGTCGTTCACACTTTTGATCCTGATGCTGCTGGTGCGGCCGCAGGGACTGCTCGGGCGCAAGGGCTACGAATGAAGCGCGACGCCTGGATCGCTGTCGTGCTGTTCGCGTTGGTGGCGCTGCTGCCGCTCAGCGGCGAGGCCTATTGGCTGCGCCTCGGCACCACCGTGCTGATGTACGGCGTGCTGGCGATGTCGTGGAATTTCATCGGCGGCATGGCGGGCTACCCCTCGTTCGCGGTGGCGGCGTTCTTCGGGCTGGGCGCCTACACCGGCGCGGTCGCGCAAAAGTTCGGCCTGCCGCCGGGCCTGGCCTGGGCGAGTGCGGGGCTCACCGCGCTCCTGTTCGCCGCGCTGCTCGGGTTGGCGCTCCTGCGCCTGCGTGGGCACTATTTCGCCATCGCCAGCCTGGTGGTGGCCGAGGTGCTGCGCGAGCTGGTCAATTCGATGACCGATCTCACCGGCGGCGGCATGGGGCTCAACCTGCCGATTCCAGCGATGTCCTCGGTGGACGCGCAGGCGCGCTATTTCTTCTACGTCATGCTGCTGCTCGCGATGGCGACCTTCGCAGCGATGCTGTTCACCCGGCACTCGAAGCTCGGCTTCGGGCTGCGCTGCATCCAGCAGAACGAGTCCGCGGCCGACATGCTCGGCGTCGATACCACCTTGTACAAGGTGAGCGCATTCGCGCTCTCGGGCGTGTTCGTCGGTATGGCCGGTGCCGTGTACGCCTCCTGGGTCTATTACATCGAACCGCCGGACGTGTTCGATGTGCTGTTCTCGGTGAAGGCGATCGTCATGGTGCTGCTCGGAGGCGCCGGCTCGATGTTCGGTCCGCTGGTGGGCGCCGCGGCGTTCCTGTCGCTCGAGGAGCTGGTGTGGCGCAATTATCTGGACGTACACACCGGCGTGCTCGGGCTGATGATCGTGGTGCTGGTGCTGTTCCTGCCCAAAGGATTGCTGTCGCTGTCGCAGCGCCTTGGCCGGCGCGGGGGCACGCCGTGAGCGCGCTGCTCGAGCTCGGCGGCGTGACGCGCCAGTTCGGCGGCCTGCGCGCGGTGTCCGACGTTACGCTGTCGGTGGCGCAGGGCGAAGTCGTCGGTTTGATCGGCCCGAATGGCGCCGGCAAGACCACACTCGTCAACGTGATCACCGGGGTGCACCCGGCCAGCGCCGGCACGGTGCGCTTCGGCGGCGAGGACATTACGCGGCTGCGCCCCTATCAGGCGGCGCGCCGCGGCATCGCGCGCACTTTCCAGATCGTGCAGCCATTTCCAGGCATGACGGTGCTGGAGAATGTCGCCGCGGCGGCGATGTTCGCCGGCGGCTTGAGCTATGGCGAGCCGGCGCGCGCGGAGGCGATGCAGCATCTTCGCTTCGTCGGGCTCGCGCAGCTCGCCGACAAGAGCGCTGCCGCGCTCACCCTCGCGATGCGCAAGCGCCTCGAGTTCGCCAAGGGCCTGGCGATGCGCCCGAAGTTGCTGCTCCTCGACGAGGTGAACGCGGGACTGAATGCCGCCGAGGTTGATCAGGCGCTCGAACTCATACGCACCATCGCCGCGCGCGGCGTTACCGTGCTGATCATCGAACACCTGATGAAAGTGGTGCTGTCCCTTTGCTCGCGCATCGTTGTTCTGCACCACGGCGAGCTGATCGCCGAGGGCGCGCCGCAGGCAATTATTGAGGATCCCCGCGTCATTCAGGCCTACCTCGGCAAGCGGTACGCGAAGGCGCAGGACGAGGCCCGTGGCTGACGCGATTCTCAGGATTTCCGGATTGAGCGCCGGCTATGGCGACGTCCAAGTGCTCTGGGGCATCGACCTCGAAGTCCCGCGCGGCGAAATTTCGTGTCTGGTGGGATCGAATGGCGCGGGCAAGACGACGCTACTGCGGGCCATCTCCGGGCTTATCGGGGCGCGCAAGGGCTCCATCGACTTCGACGGCAAGGCGCTCAGCGGCGCGAATCCGGAGGAGGTGCTGTCCGCCGGCGTCGCACAGGTGCCCGAGGGGCGCCGCCTGTTCGCGGCGATGAGCGTGCGCGACAACCTGCTGATGGGCGCCTACCTGCGCCGCGACGGCAGGGCGGCGATCGAAGAGGATCTGGAAAAGGTGCTTGCCATGTTCCCGATCCTGCGGCAGCGCCACGCACAGGATGCCGGCACGCTCTCGGGCGGCGAGCAGCAGATGTGCGCCATTGCCCGCGGCCTGATGAGCCGGCCGCGGCTGCTGTTGATCGACGAGCTATCGCTCGGCCTCGCGCCGCTCGTCGTCGAAGAGCTGTGCGACCGGCTGCGCGCGCTCAACCGCGAGGGCCTCACCATCCTGGTTGTCGAGCAGGACGTTGCGACCGCGCTTGAGCTCGCCAGCACCGCGTTCGTCATGGACACTGGGCGAGTGACGCGTTCGGGCCCGAGCGCGGCGCTGCGCGACGATCCGGTGATCCACGAGGCCTATCTCGGCACCCTTTGACATCCTGCAAGGAGTACTTCGCATGTCGCAGCTCCCCGTTTTCCGCGAAGGCGGCTACCGCTTCATCAAGGCGGTGTTCCAGTATTCAGGCGGCGTCGCCGCCGAGCCGGGCTTTGAGATCGTGCGCGCACGCCTGGTGCTGCCGCTCGTGCTCGACGCGGGCTTTGAGGCCGTCGGGCGGCACCTGAAGGCCGCGGGGCGCCCGCTGACGGCGTTCTGTGCGTGCGAGCTGCGCTCGCCGGCGCCGTTCACCGAGGAGGGTTTCCTCGAGTTCAACAAGCTTTATGCCACTACGCTCGAGCGCTGGGGCATCTACAAGGACGGCGTCAACCCGGTGGCGCGCACCAACGTATGCCCGGCCTTTGAGCCCCCGGCCAAGCCTTCCCTGTACGCTTTCTCGTACACCGTGCCGGCAAAGGCCGGCGCACGCGGCACCTTCATCGTCGCTGGCGGCGGCGAGTCCGTCGAGGGCAAGGCGAATTACCGAGACCACATCGTGCGCTTTGGCGATACCTCGCCGGCGGGCATGCGCGAGAAGGTACGCTTCGTCATGGCCGAGATGGAGCGGCGCCTCGCCGCGCTGGGCTTTTCCTGGAAGGACGCGGTCTCAACGCAGGCCTACACCGTGCACGACATTGGTGCGCTGATGGACCAGGAGATCGTGCGTCGCGGCGCCGCCGCGGGTGGGTTGGCCTGGCATTTCGCGCGGCCGCCGATCGTCAATCTCGATTTCGAGATGGACGTGCGCGGCGCCGTGCGCGAATTCGTGATCTAGCGATGCGCTGGCAGTTCTGGATCGACCGCGGCGGCACCTTCACCGACGTGGTGGCGAGAAAACCCGACGGGTCGCTCGCGGCCCACAAGCTGCTGTCGGAGAACCCGGAGCGCTATGCGGATGCGGCGCTGGCGGGGATTCGCGAGTTGCTGCAGGTCAAGCCCGGTGCTCCCATTCCCGTCGACCAGATAGAAGCGGTGAAGATGGGGACGACGGTTGCGACCAATGCGTTGCTGGAACGCAAGGGCGATCGCACCGTGTTGTTCATCACGCGCGGTTTCAAGGATGCGCTGCGCATTGCCTACCAGAACCGGCCTCGAATTTTCGAGAGGAACATTGTCCTGCCGGAACTGTTGTATGCGGACGTGGTCGAGGTTCAAGAGCGGATCGGCGCGCGCGGCGAAGTCCTCCTGGCGCTGGACGAGGCGCTCGCACGCGCCGATCTGGAGAAATGCTTTCGTGCCGGGTTTCGCTCCATCGCCATCGTTTTCATGCATGGGTATCGGTTTACCCAGCATGAAGCGAAGTTGGCTGAATTCGCCAAGGCCGTGGGCTTCACCCAGATCTCCGTTTCCCATCAGGTGAGTCCCTTGATGAAGCTCATCGGCCGCGGCGACACCACGGTGGTCGACGCCTATCTGTCGCCGATCCTGCGCCGCTACGTGGACACGGTGGCCTCCGAGCTCGAGGGCGTGCGCCTCTTGTTCATGCAGTCGAACGGGGGCCTCACGGACGCGCGGCGCTTCCACGGCAAGGATTCCATCCTCTCGGGACCCGCCGGGGGCATCGTGGGCGCGGTGAGGACGTCGCTCGCCGCCGGGTTCGAGCGGATCATCGGCTTCGACATGGGCGGCACGTCCACCGACGTGTCGCACTTCGCCGGCGCCTACGAGCGCACGAGCGAGCGCGCCGTGGCGGGGGTTCGTGTGCGGGCGCCGATGCTGGAAATCCACACCGTCGCCGCTGGCGGCGGCTCGATCTGCTTCTTCGACGGCATGCGCTTGCGCGTGGGCCCCGAAAGCGCCGGCGCCGACCCGGGGCCAGCATGCTACCGCCGCGGCGGCCCGCTGACGATCACCGACTGCAACGTGCTGCTCGGCCGCGTGCCGCCGGAGTTTTTCCCAGCGATCTTCGGCCCGAACGCGGATCAGCCGC
>DASTTC010000066.1:0-2026 GCA_035760345.1 Burkholderiales bacterium
CACCGATTGCAGCTCTTCCCTCGAGGTTTCCAACTCCTCGTTGGCGGACTGCATCTCCTCGTTGATCGACTGCATCTCCTCGTTCGAGGACTTGAGTTCTTCGTTGGTGGTCTCGAGCTCCTCGACGATGGACTGCAGGTATTCTTCCTTGTCCCGCAGTTGCCGCTGCAGCAACGCAAGCTGCGGTTTGGGCCCGCCCGCCTTGGCCCTCGCACCGGCGGCCACCCGCCCTGGCTTTGCGTCCGCCGCCGCCGACGGCCCGAGCGTGACCAGGTAGAGCCGCGGCTCGCCCGCGTCGGCGGTGAGCGGCTGGACCCTGAGATCCACCCTGGTGTAGGCGCCGTTGGTCTTCACCCGCAGGCCGGAAAGAATCTCGGCGTCGTTTCCCGTGGCGGCCTTGCGCAAGGCAATGGTCAGCCCGGGGCGCAGACCCTCGCGCGCCATCTTCAGGATGCTCAGGTCGGCCTCGCCCGCCGCCGGCTCCAGATAATCGCCCGTGCGTCCATGCAGGTAAAGGATATCGCCTCGATCGTTGACCAGTGCGCTGGCCGGGGCGAACTGTCGCAGCAAGGTGCGTTCGGTGAGATCGCGCAATTGCGCGCCGGCTTCGCGCGCCGCCGGGCGGACCGGTGGCGTCGCTTTCGATGCCGGCAACCTCAGAAACTGGCCCGTCGGCAGGCGATGGGCGATGCCCGAGTCCTTGCGCTGGTACAGCTTGGCGGTGCGATTGAGCGCGGCGAACAGGTCCAGATGCTCGCCGATGGTCTCGGAGGTTCCCAGGAAAAGGTATCCCGCCGGATTCAGCGCATAGTGGAACAGCGGGACCAGCTTGTCGTGCAGTTCCGGCCCCATGTAGATCAGCAGATTGCGGCAACTGATCAGATCGAGCTTGGAAAAAGGCGGATCCTTGATCACGTCCTGCACGGAAAACACCAGCATGTCGCGGATCAGCTTGTTGACGCGCAACAGCCCCTCGCCCGGCTCTTCGGTGAAATAACGCTTCAGGCGCTCGGGCGAGACATCGGCGGCAATGCTGGCGGGGTAGATGCCGGCGCGAGCCTGTTCGATGGCGTGGCTGTCGATGTCGGTGGCAAACACCGTCAGCTTGAAGCTGGACTTGAGCGCATCCATGCGCTCCTGCAGCAGGATGGCGATGGAATAGGCTTCCTCGCCGGTGGAGCAGGCGGGAACCCATACCCGTATGGCCGCGCCGGCGGGTTTTGCCGACAGCAGCCGCACAATGGCCTCATCCTGCAGCGCCGTGAACGCCTCCGGGTCGCGAAAGAAACTGGTGACGCCGATCAGCAGGTCGTGAAACAGCGCGTCCACCTCGTTCGCATTCTGTTGCAGAAACCGGGCGTAATCGCCCAGATCTCCGATCTGGTGTACCGCCATGCGCCGCTCCACGCGCCGACCGATGGTGCTTTGCTTGTATAGCGAGAAGTCGTGCCCGGTCTGCGCCCGCAATATCACGAATATTTTCTTCAGCGTATCGCTGATCCTGGGGCCCGGCGGCATATCGGGCTTGTGCCTGCCGAGCGCCTGGTCCACATAGCCGATCAGTCGCTTCGGCATTTCGGCCGGCGGCAGCACATAGTCCACCATGCCGGTGGCGACGGCGCTGCGCGGCATGCCGTCGTACTGGGTGGAGTCGAAATCCTGCGCCATCACCATGCCGCCCTCGCCCTTGATGGCCCGAATCCCCAGCGTGCCGTCGCTGCCGGTGCCGGAGAGCACGATGCCGATCGCGCGCGCGTGCTGGTCCTGGGCCAGCGAGCGAAAGAAGAAGTCCACCGGCATGCGCTGGCCGCGGGGCGCGGTGAATTCCAGCAAATTCAAGGTGCCGTTCAGGATCGCCATGTCGTGGTTGGGCGGGATGATGTAGGTGCAATCCGGCCTCACCACCATCCCGTCCTCGACCTCCACGACGCGCATCTTGGTGTAGCGGCCGATCAGGTCGGTGAGGATGCTCTTGTGGTCGGGCGCCAGGTGCTGCACGATGATGAACGCCATGCCGCTGCCGCTG
>DASTTC010000067.1:0-2626 GCA_035760345.1 Burkholderiales bacterium
TCCTTCCACACCATCTTCGGCCAGTGCCGCAGGCTGATCTCGCGCAGGAACAGCCCGCGCATGGTCACCGCCAGCGCCTGCGCGCCGGCGTTGCCCGACTGGCCGGCGACCACCGGCAACAGCACCGCGAGCGCGGTGAACTGGGCGATGGTGCTCTCGAAGACGCCGACGACGGCCGCGGCAAGGAACGCCGTCAGCAGGTTGATCTGCAGCCACGGCAGGCGTTTACGTACCGCGAACCACGGCCGCGACAGCGCGCGCTCGTCGGGGCTCGCGCCCACCATGGTCTGGATGTCGAGGCTCGCCTCTTCCTCCACCGCCGCCATCAGTTTCGCCTGGCGGATGACGCCGAGCAGCCGTCCCGCCTGGTTCACCACCGGCAGCACGGTGATCGGCTCGCGTTGCAGGATCTCCACCACCTGCTCGCGCGGGTCGAGGTCGCGCACCACCGCGGTCACGCCGTGCATGATCTCGGCCAGCGGCCGGTCGTGCTCGGCGAGCGCGAGGTCCTGCATTTCGACGCGCCCCGCGAGCCGCCCCGAGTCGTCCACCACGTACAGCTCGCGAAAGCCGCCGCGGCGCACCGCGCGCAGTCGCTCGATCGCCTCGCCCACCGGCATGCCGGCGCGCAAGGGGATGACGCGCGCGTCCATCAGGCGGCCGGCGGAATCCTGCGGGTACTCGGCGAGCGCCCGCAGCTCGCGCGCCACTTCCTTGTCGAGCTTCGACAGGAGCGCTTCGCGCGCATCGGGCTCCAGTTGGGTCAGTACTGCGGCGCTGGCAGCGGGCTCGGCTTCCGCGAGCACGCGTTGCGCGAGCGCCTCGGGCAGATGCTCGAGCACGGCGCGCGCGAAGTCGGCGGCGAGCGCCTCCCAGGCGCGCACCACGGCGCGCGGCACATGCGGCGCCAGCAGCGCCGCGGCCTCGTGCGCCGGCAGCGCCTCGAGCTCGCGCGCCGCCTCGCCCGGAAAATCGAGCAGGAAGCGCTGGTTGAGCGCGGCGACCGCGGGCAGCGCTTCAGCGCTCATGCGATTTCCTTCCCACGGGCGCGACCACGGGCAACAGCGTCGCCATCGCTTCGGCGCCGCCGGACAGGGCGTCCCAGTAGCCGCGCGCGAGCATGCCGCCCAGCGTAGCCGGCGGCTCGGCGCGCTTCAGGCGCTGCACGCGCCGCACTGCCCGCGTCAGCGCTTCGTGCGTGAGCGCGCCGACCAGCCGCTCGCCGGACTCCACCACCGGCAAGGTCGAGGCGCTTTCCCAGCCCGCGTGATTCGCGGCGACCGCGAGCGGCGTTTGCGCCGCGAGCACCGCTTCGGGCCGCTGCAGGATCGAGGCGAGGCTGGTGCCCGGCGGGGCGCGCAGCAGCGCCGGCAGCGGCACCCACCCCTCGAGCCGCCCACCGGCGCTGGTGACGAACACGCGGTGCGCATTGAGCGATGCGTGGCGCATGCGCTCCAGCGCATCGTCGGTCCGTGTTTGCGCCGGCAGCGCCAGCACGTCCGGGTCGGTCCAGGCGCCGACGGCGTCCTCCACGTAGCCGAGCAGCAACTGGGCGGCAACCGATGCCGCCGTCGGCAATCCGGCCACCAGTTGCGAGCGCCGCGGCTCGAGCACGTGCCGCAGGATTGCCACCATCGGCTGCGTGCGCAGCTCGCCCAGGAGTTCCAGCGCGCGCTCGTCTGCGAGCGCGCCGAGGCTGCGCGCAGCGGCGCCGGGCAGCATGGCAGTGAGCACCGGCGCGGCGAGGCGCGCCGGCACGCGGGCCAGCAGCGCGGAGGCTTCGGCGGGCGGCAGCGCGTCGAGCACCCGCGCGGCGGCCACGGGTTGCGCTCGCATGAAGGCGTGGCTAAGCGTCTCGGCGTCAGCCATGGCCCTCGCCCGACAGGAGCACGATCGGCTCGTCGTGATACACGCGCCCGGGCAGCGCGACGCGCCCTTCCGGCGTCTCCAGCACCAGCGAAGTCGCGCTCACTTCCACGATGCGCCCTTCGAAGCCCGAAACGCGCACGCGCTGGCCGACCTCGAAGGCCTGGCGCAGGTAGTGCGCGCCGATCAGGTTCGCCACGTAGCTGCGCGCCCCGAGGCTCACCGCGATGGTCACGCCGCCCAGCACCGCCGCGATCACCACCGCGGCGAGGATCGCGATCCAGGTGACGCGGATGCCGATCTGGTCGGCGCCGACCAGGATCGCCGCGACCAGCGTCGCGCCTTGTGCGAGGCGCGCGAGCGCGGTGCGCTGCGCGGCCTGCAGGCGCGTGGCGGTCGCCAGCACCAGGTCGGCGACGAAGCTCGCCAGCACGTAGCCCGCCACCACGATCAGCAGGCCCGCGGCGAGCGTCGGCAGGTAATCGAGCAGCCGCGACAGCCACTCGGTGAAGGTCTGCAGGCCCAGCACGTGCGTCGCGGCGGTGACGAAAAACAGCAGCACCACCCAGTACACGACCGTGCCGAGCACGTTCGCCGAGCGCTCCACCTTGAGGCGCGCGGATCCCGCCATGCGCTCGATGAGCGTTTCCGCGAGGTGCATGCCGCGCACCGCCACCACGCGCAGCAGCCGCGCCAGCAGCCAGCCCGCGCCCAGCAGGAGCAGCGCCCCGATCAGGTTCGGCAGGTGCGCGGCGAGCCG
>DASTTC010000068.1:0-3442 GCA_035760345.1 Burkholderiales bacterium
ATGGGCTACCCGGTGCACGTCGGCGACGCCGAATCCGCCGCCCACGGCGCCTACGCCCAGATGCACGCCAAGGACGCGCAGCGCAAAAAACGCGCCGCCTGATTTGGATACCCTGACCCACGCGCTTTCGGGGGCGCTGCTCGGGCGGGCGACGGCGCCAATGGATGCGCCGCCGCGCTCGATCCCGCGGCGCGTGGCGGCGGGCTTTTTCGCCGCGGCCGCGCCGGACCTCGATTTCGTCCTCGCCTACGTCTCGCCGCTGCTCTATCTCGAGCAGCACCGCGGTCCCACGCACTCGCTGATCCTGCTGCCGTTCTGGGCGCTGCTCTACGCCTGGATCCTCGCCAAGCTGTTGCGCGAACCCCGCGGTTGGCGCGCGCTGTACGGCGTAACCGCCATGGCGCTCGGGCTGCACATCGTCGGCGACCTCATCACCAGCTTCGGCACCATCGTATTCGCGCCCGTGTCGGACGCGCGCTACGCCTGGGGCACGACCTTCATCATCGACCTGTGGTTCACCGGCATCATCCTCGCGGGCCTCGCCGCCTCGCTCTGGTGGCGGCGCACGCGCTTGCCTGCCATGGCGGCGGGCGCCGTCCTGGTCGGCTACGTCGGCCTGCAGACCGTCCTGATGCACCAAGCGCTTGACTACGCGCGCGAGCACGCCGAGCGCCAGGGCTGGAGCGGCGCGCAGCTCGCCGCCATCCCGCGCGCGGTGTCGCCTTTCAATTGGACGGTGTATGCGAGCGACGAGCTCGCGCACCGCTACGCGCACGTCAACCTGCGCCGCACGGCGCCGCTGCCGCCCGCGCACGACTTCATCGGCCGCATGGACGCGGGCTTCCAACCGCTCGCGTTCGCCCAGTGGGAGACGCGCCCGCGCTACGGCACCAGCGCCGAGGAGCAGGCGCTCGCGCGCGCCGCGTGGACTTCGCCCGCGCTCGGCTTCATGCGCTGGTTCGCGGACCGACCGGCGTTCGACGGCCTCTCGGCGGGCTCGAGCTGCGTATGGTTCGTCGATTTACGATTCCTGAACCCCGGGCGCGGCTGGGTGCCGTTCCGCTACGGCGCCTGCCGCGACGCGCCGGATGCGCCGTGGCGCGCCTTCGAGCGCCTGGACGGCGCCGCCCATCGGCCGCTCGACTGAGCGGGCAAATCTTCACGGTTTGCCCTGCGGGGCGAGTGCTAGGCTAGGCTCGTCATCCGCATGTCCATGAACTTACTGCGTTCCGCCACTTTCGCAATTGCGGCGCTGCTCGCCGCGCCGGCCTGGGCCACGCTGCAAGCCCCGACCATCGCCCTTGGTCCGGCATCGATCGCTGGCGGCGCCAGCTCCACGCTGACCATCACGCTGGATAACAACCCGCCGGGAAACCCGGGCAACATCGCCTTCAACTTTACCTACCCGGCGAACGTTTTCAACGCGGCCACACCCGCGGCCTCGACCACCTGCACCGGCGGTACCGTCACGGCCACCGGGCTGGGAAACACCCTCAGCCTGAGCGGCGCCTCGCTCTCGGGCAACAACACCTGCACGGTCACCGTGTCGATCACGTCGTGCAACCAGGCGAGCTACAGCATCGGCGGCTTCAATGTCACCTCGAGCTCGGGCAATCCGACCGCCGGCACGGCGACGCTGCAGGTGACGTCGAGCTCGCCGGCGGACGCGGCCCTGTCGAGCGTGTCCGCCAGTCCGGGCTCGGTGCCCGCGGACGGCGCCACCCCCTCCACCGTCACGGTCACAGGTCGGAACTTTTGCGGCACGACGATCCCCTCGGGCAGGTCCGTCAGCCTGTCGCAGGGTACGGGCAATTCCGCCATCACGCCCGCCAGCGCGACGACCAACGCGAGCGGCGTAGCCACCTTCGATGTCACCAACAGCTTCGCGGAAACGGTCACCTATGCCGCCACGGTGACCACCGACAGCGTCACCGTCACGCAGACCGCCGCCGTGACCTTCACCGCGCTCAACGCGCCGACGGTGATCAAGACCTTCAGCCCGGGGACGATCAGCGTGGGCGGCGCCAGCACGCTGACGGTGACGATCACCAATCTGAACAACGGCACGCTCACGGGCCTCGCCTTCACCGACACCTATCCGGCCGGGCTGGTGAACGCGGCCGCGCCCGGGCTGAGCAACACCTGCGCCGGGACGGCGACGGCGGCCGCCGGCGGCAACCAGCTCGTGCTCACCGGAGGGCTGCTCTCCGGCATGACCAGCTGCGAGGTCAGCGTGAGCGTGACTTCCTCGAGCGCGGGAAGCTATCTGAACAGCACTGGCCTGGTGATCTCCAACAACGCGCTGGCCAGTGCCGCGGCAAACGCGACGCTGATCGTGATCGCCGTCTCCAGCTTCAACGTGGTGGAGCCCGGCGCCAACGAGCTCACGGGCAGGATCTTCACCAAGATCGCCGGCCAGGGCATCGCGGTAGACATCGTCGCGCTCGATGCGGGGAACAACGTGGCGAACGCGTTCACCGGCGACGTGGGGGTGGCGCTGGTCGACAACTCCGGCGGCGGGGCCTGCGCCGCGCTGCCGCTGGTGAAGACGCTGGCGACGCAAACCTTCGTGCCCGCCGACAACGGGCGCCACGCGCTGAGCGCGGGCCAGTTCGAGGCGAACGCCTACCGCAACCTGCGCTTGCGCGTGACGTATCCGGTGGGCGCGCCGACCGTCACCGCCTGCTCGGGCGACGCCTTCGCCAACCGGCCGCTGCAATTCGTGAACCTCCTCGCGCGCGACGCCGACCGCACCAGCGCGGGCACGACGCGGCTGCTCGACAATACCGCGAGCCCCGGAACGGGCAACGTGCACAACGCGGGCCGGCCGTTGCGCATCGACGCGACCGCGCACAACGGCGCCGGCGCGCCCGCGACGACGACGCTCTATGCGCCGGATGCGGGCCAGCCCGTCGCGAGCGTGACGCAATGTGGCGTGGCCGCGGTCTGTCCGGCGGCGCCCGGCACGCTGACCGCCGGCGCCTGGTCGGCGGCAGCGGGCGTGATCACCACCACCACCGCGACCTACAGCGACGTCGGCGCCTTCAACCTCACCCTGGAAGACCGGACCTTCGCCAGCGTGGACGCGGGCGACGGCACGGCGACCTCGGTGCGCTATGTCCCATCCGCCGCGGCGGTGACCATCGGGCGCTTCGTGCCGGATCACTTCACGGTCGCGCCCGGCGCCTCGATCACGCCGCGCTCGGACATCGCCGCGTGCGCCGCATCCGCGTTCACCTACCTGGGCGAGCGCATGGATCTCGCGTTCACGCTCACCGCGCGCGAGGCGGGCGGCGCGGCGACGCCCGCCTACGCGGGGGCCACGCTGGGCGCGCTCGTGCTGAACGACGCCGCTTCCTTCCAGTTCGGCGCCATCGACATGGCCGCGCCGACGCCGCTCAGCGGGCGCCTCGACCTCGCGATGATCCCGGCCATCACCGCG
>DASTTC010000069.1:0-5314 GCA_035760345.1 Burkholderiales bacterium
TCAGCTCGCCGCTTT
Organism: Burkholderiales bacterium; assembly: GCA_035760345.1. Lineage (GTDB taxonomy): Bacteria > Pseudomonadota > Gammaproteobacteria > Burkholderiales > SG8-39 > JAABQT01. The sequence continues at coordinate 16 of DASTTC010000069.1, forward strand.
CGATCAGCTTCGCGAGCTCGCTCGCCCCGCCCACCAGCACGCCTTTCACGAACACCATCGGGAAGGTGGGCCAGCCCGCCCACATCTTGAGGGCGAGGCGCAGCCGCCAGTCGCGCACATAGCTGCCGTACTCGAGATACTGGTAGCGATGGCCCGCCGCGTCGAGGAGCTTCCTCGCCTTGCGCGGAAAAGGATTGTGGCGCATGCCCACCACCACGACCGGGTGGGCGGCGACCGCCGCCTCGACCTCGCGCACGATCTCGCCGCGGTAATTGGCGATGCGGTCGCGGATCTCCGGATGGATGCGTTCCTGCTCGAGGATCCTGCGGCTCACGCGTACGTGCGAAAGCGGATCGCCGGGTCGCGCCTGATCTGCTCCACCAGCGCCACTTCCCAGTCGAGGTAGGCGCGGGCGTGCTTTTCGTAGTCGGACTGGTGCTCGTGGTCGTAGGGCTTGTACCAGACATCGTCCAGGGTCGTGGTGGGCTTCGCCATGCCCGACTCGGTAGCGAGCTTCGCCGCGCGCCAGGCCTTGTTGCCGCCTTCGAGCACTTTCACGTTGGGCCAGAGTTCGGCCGCCTCGGGCGCGGCGAGGTGCGCGAGCACGCCGTCCTCGGAGGTCAGCACCACGTCGCCTGCGTCGCCGATCTTCGCGCGCGCTTCGAACAGGCGCGAGCGCAGCGCCCACCACGCGCCCGGCACGTGCCAGCCGCGATAGCGCAGGCTGGTGGAAAGATCGATCACCGTGGCCTCGTCCGCCGCGAACTGCCGCGCGCGGATGCTGCGCCAGCGCTTGAAGCCCGGGATCTGCGCCGCGCGCGGCCCGCTCGCGATCTCCCAGTCGCCGCTGTCCGGTTCCAGCACATGCACCTCGTCCCAGCCCAACTGGTTGAGCCAGGAGGCGGTCATCACGGAGCGCACGCGCTCGGGGTCGGCCAGCACCACGCGCGAGTTGCGCACCGCCACGAATTCATCCATCGCCTGCACCAACTGCCCGCCGGGCGCATGGCGCGAGCCCGCGAGGTGGCCGGCCTCGAATTCGTCGCGCGTGCGCACATCGAGCAGGTAGGTGGTGCGCGCGGCGTCGCCCAGCCACTCGCGCACTTGCGGCACGCGCGCGAACTTGACCTGGAAGCGCGCGGCCACCGCATCCGCGGCCGCGCGCGCCTTCTGCCTGCCCTCGGGCGTAGGCACCGGTGCCACGCGTTCCGAGCCCCGCTCGCACTTGAAACCGGCGAGCTCCCAGCCCATGGTGCCGTCCTTCAGCGCCACCACGTCCTGCCAGCCCGCGTTCCGGAGCGACTGGCAGCCGATGATGCTCCTCGTGCGCCCGGCGCAGTTCACCACCACCAGCGTATCGGCGTCGGGCGCGAGGTCGGGCGTGCGGTAAACGAGCTCCGCTCCAGGCGCGTCGATGCCGCCGGGGATGTTCATACGGTGGTATTCCTCCCAGGGCCGCGAATCGAGGATCACGAGCTTGCGGCCCGAGTCCTTGAGTGCTTTGAGCTCCTGCGGCGGGATGCGCGGCGTGCCGTAGTGGTGCTCGACGAACTCGCCGAAGGCTTTGGAGGGCACGTTGACGCCGCTGAACAGTTCCCCGCCCGTGGCGTGCCACGCGGTGCAACCGCCCTCCAGGATGTCGATGTCGGTATAGCCCAGCTCGGCGAGCTTCGCGCCGGCGCGCTCCGCCAGGCCCTCGCCGCCGCCGTCGAGCAACACCAGCGGCGCCGACTTCCTTGGCACGAGATCCCCGGCCATCAGCTCGAGCTTCGACAGCGGCAGCGAGCAGGCGAAGAACGGATGTCCCTGGTAGTGCACGCCCTGCTCGCGCACGTCGAGCAGCGCGACCTCGTCGGTGCCGAGCAGGCGCTCGCGCAGCGCCGCCGGCGTCATGCCCTGGCGTCGCGGATGTCGGAGTGCGCGGGGAAGACGTCCCAGCGCCCTTCTTTCTCCTTGTAGAACTCCCGCCGGTGCAATTGCTCCAGTGCCAGGCCGTACATATGGAAATTGAGCAGCGGAGCCTCGATGTGGATCGAGTGCAGGTCCTCGGGCATGAACGCGACGCCCGTGCCCTGGCGCACCACGTCGCGGCCCTTCTCGCGCACCCCGCCGTCGGGGCTGCGGTCGTAGAAGCGGTTCTGCTCCTCGCCGGTCACGCCCACGATCACCGCCCAGGTGGTGTGGTTGTGCGCGGGCGTGCCGTAGCCGCCGTGCGATGCGTTGGCGTAGAGCGCGAAGCGGTGGTCGGGATCTTCCGACAGCCGGTACAGGCACGAGCGCAGCTTCTGCCCGGCCTCGGGGGGCGGGTAATCCTGCGGCTCGAACAGATCGGTGCGCGCGGCGAGGCGGATGAGGCGCGCCTTGATGTGCGCGAGGCTCACCGGGTTCACGCCCTCGCGGCGCTCGATGTCGCGGATTGCGGCGACGGCGGATTCGATCTCCTTGCGGCGTTCGGCGGCTCGGTCCATGCGGCAATCTTAACGTAGGGTGGGCCTGCGGCCTACCTACAGGTCGCGCACCCTGCCCCGCTGCGCCTTGATCCGCCCGCGCCGCTGTTTCGACTCGATGCGCCGCTCCTTGGAGCCACGGGTGGGCCGCGTCGGCCGGCGCTTCTTCGGCACGAAGGCCGCCGCCTCCACCAGCGCCTGCAGCCGCGCCAGCGCCTCGGCGCGGTTCATCTCGAGGCTCCTGTGCTGCTGCGCCTTGATCACCACCACCCCGGTGCGCGTGATGCGGTTGTCGCCATGCTGCAGCAGCCGGTGCTTAACCTCCTCGGGCAGCGAGGACGCGCGCACGTCGAAGCGCAGGTGGACTGCGTTCGACACCTTGTTGACGTTCTGGCCGCCTGCGCCCTGCGCGCGCACCGCGGTGAACTGGATCTCGTTCTCGGGGACAGCCGGGGCCGGCCCCGCCATGCGCCTTAGCGCTTCCTGAAAATCGGCCGCCGACGCGGCACGTTGACCGGGTTCTCGTCCTTGTGACGAAAGCTGATGCGTCCCCGAGTCAGGTCGTAGGGGGACATTTCCATCGTCACCCGGTCCCCGGCTAGGATACGGATGCGATTCTTGCGCACCTTGCCGCCGGCATAGGCGAGCACTTGCGCGCCGTTGGTGAGCTCGACGCGGAACTGGGTGCTGGGCAGCACTTCCTGCACCACCCCTTCCATCTCCAGCATTTCTTCCTTGGCCATAGCTTCGATCCACGACAATGCGAGGCCGGCAGTATGACGCCTAACGTCCGGACGGACAAGGAGAAAGGCCGCTTCTAGCGCGCGCGGCGCGCGACCCAGAACAGGCGCCGGAACGGGAACAGCGTGCGCCCATCCTTCTCCGGTGGATACCAGGCCAGCACCCGCGCGCGGTAGTCGGTCTCGAACGCCGCGCGTTCGGCGCCCTGCAGGCGGTCGAGGAACTGCTTCAGCCACGTCCCCTTCGTGTATTCGGCGACCGGATTGTCGCCCGAGAGCACCTGCAGGTATTCCGTCTCCCACACCTGGAGCTCGGCCGCGCGGCGTTCGAGCAGCCGCCAGTAGAACCCCGGTGCGGCGACCGGCTCGCGCCGCAGGAAGGGCTCGAGCCGCGCACGCCACGGGCCCTGCTCGATGGTGTCGACGATGGCGGTATGTGAGGGAGCGCTGAAGTTGCGCGGCATCTGCACGGCAAGTACTCCGCCCGGCGCCAGCGCCTCGAGCAGCGCGGGCACGAGTCGGTCGTGCCGCTCGAGCCAGTGCAGCGCCGCATTGCTGAAGATCACGTCCACCGGCCGCGCGGGCCGCCAGGCGCCGATATCGGCCTGCACGAACTGCGCTTGCGGATGCTCCGCGCGCGCCTTCGCCAGCATCTCGGGCGAGCCGTCCACGCCGGTGAGCTGCGTGCCCGGCCAGCGCGCGAGGATCATCGGCGCGAGGTTGCCCGCGCCGCAGCCCAAGTCGACCACGGTTGCCGGCGCCTCCGCGGGTACGCGTGCGAGCAGGTCCAGCGCGGGGCGCAAGCGCTCGCCGGCGAACTTGAGGTATTGCGCCGGATCCCAGCTCATGTGCTGACTCGATTGCGCCCGCCGCGCTTGGCGCGATACAGCGCCTCGTCCGCGGCCTTCAGTACCTGCGCGGGCGGCTGGCGCTCCACCTCGGGCTCGGCGGCGCCCATGGACACGGTCACCGACAGGCGCTTGGTCGGCACGCCGTCGCCGCGGCGCCGGATGCCCGCTTCTTCCTCGCGCGGGCGCTCGTCGCCGCGCACCAGCATCTTGTAGCGTTCCACCGCCGCGCGCGTGCTCTCGAGGTAGGGCAGCGCTTCCTTGAGCGATTTGTCGGGAAACAGCAGGCTGAACTCCTCGCCGCCGTAGCGGAACGCCATGCCGCCGCCGCCCACGTCGGCGAGGCGCGCGGCGACCAGCTTGAGCACCTGGTCGCCGATGTCGTGGCCGTGGGTGTCGTTGAATTTCTTGAAGTGATCGACGTCCACCATGCCGATCGTGTAGTGCGGCCCCAGGGCGCGCAACTGCTCGTCGAGCGCGCGCCGGCCGGGCAGCCCGGTCAGCTCGTCGCGAAAGGCGAGGCGGTGCGATTCCTGCACGAAGGCCACCAGCACGATGGCGCCCGCCGCGCTGAGGAAGGTGCCGAACACCGAAGGCGATGCCGCCCATTCGGCCGCGATGAAGAACGCCACCAGCGCCGCCGCCAGCCCGATGTCGAGCGGCGTGTGCTTCGGCCAGGCGCGCCACACTGCGGCGATGAACGCCGCGCCGAACAGCAGCCGCCCCGCGAGCGGCGTGGGGGGCGAGCGGAACAGCCAGTGCTCGAGCATCCCCTGCCAGGCAAGCCCCGAGAGCTCGCTCCTGCCCGCCGCGGCGATCCAAAGGATGAGCAGCGCCTCGGCGCCGAGCAGCACCGGCCAGCGGTAGCTGCCGTGGTACACCACCCCGCGCTCGGGCAGCGTCATGGCGACCAGCGCGTTGAGCGGCACCAGCACCACCAGCGCGGTGAACACCGCCTTCTCGGCGAACCCGCCCAGGCCTTGCGCGTAGTGGTAGCCGCCGTACGCGGCGAGCAGCGACGCGAGCAGGATGAGCGCGCGGCCGCGATTGAAGCGCAGCGCGAAGGCGACGCCGAGGACGAGGACCGCGTAGGGGCCCAGCGTGCGCAGGCCCACCAGCGACTCGGGCAGCGACGGGCCGAGCCACGCGGCGAACGCGGCGAGCACCAGGATTGCCGCGGGCGCGAGGGCCGGCCGGATTTCGCTAGGCACCAAGGCGATCGGGCCTGAATCCCACGTCACAGACCTTGCCGCGCTGCGCGCGC
>DASTTC010000070.1:0-2854 GCA_035760345.1 Burkholderiales bacterium
GAACCTTGCCGATCTGGGGGCGGAGGTGATCAAGGTCGAGCGCCCGAAGGTGGGGGACGACTCGCGCGCCTTTGGTCCGCCTTGGGTGAAAGATGCCCAAGGCCGCGACACGAAGGACTCCGCCTACTTCACCTCCGCCAATCGAGGCAAGAAGTCCGTCACGGTCAACCTGCAGCAGGCCGAGGGGCAGGCGCTGGTGCGCGAGCTGGCGGCGAAGAGCGACGTGCTGATCGAGAACTACAAGTTCGGTGACCTCGCGCGCTATGGCCTGGGCTACGAGAATCTGCAGGCGATCAACCCGCGCCTGATCTATTGCTCGGTCACCGGCTTCGGCCATACCGGTCCGTACCGCGAGCGCCCGGGGTACGACTTCATGATCCAGGGCATGGGCGGCATGATGAGCGTCACCGGCGAGCCCGACGGCGAGCCCGGCGGCGGTCCGCAACGCGCGGGCGTGCCGATCGCCGACATCATTACCGGCATGTATGCCTCGATCGCCATTTGCGCGGCGCTCGCGCACCGCGCGACGAGTGGCAAAGGCCAGCACCTGGACCTGGCGCTACTCGACTCGCAGATCGCGTTGCTCGCCTACCAGAACACCAACTACTTCGCGACCGGCAAACCGCCGCGGCGCATCGGCAACCTGCATCCGAACATCGTGCCCTACCAGCCGTTTCGCGCCGCCGACGGCGAGGTGATCCTCGCCTGCGGCAACGACAACCTGTACCGCAAGTTCTGCGAGGCGGCCGGTTGCCCCGAGCTCGCCACGGATGCGCGCTTCGCGAGCAACGGCAAGCGCGTGGAGAACCGCAACGAGTTGAAACGGCTGCTTGACGCGATCTTCGCGAAGCGAACGAAGCAGGATTGGGTCGAACTGCTCGACGCCGCGGGCGTGCCCAATGGTCCGATCAACGACATCGCGCAGGTGTTCGCCGAGCCCCAGGTGAAGGCGCGCGGCGTCAGGATCGAGGTCGAGCACCCGGTGGCGGGGAAGCTCCCCATGGTGGCGAGCCCGATGCGCTTCTCCGGCACCCCGCTCGAGCACAAGACGCCGCCGCCGCTCCTGGGCGAGCAGACCGACGTCGTGCTGCAGGAAGTGCTGCAAAAGAGCGCCGAGGAGATCGCGCGGCTGCGGGCCGCAGGCGCGATCTGAGGGCGGCTATTGTGTGCGCAGGCGCGGGTCGAGCGCGTCGCGCAGCGAGTCGCCGAACAGATTGAAGCCGAACACCGCGAGGCTGATGGCGATGCCCGGGAAGATCGCCATCCACGGTGCGGTCTCGGCGAAATCCACCGCCGCGCCGCGCAGCATCAGGCCCCAGGCCGCGACCGGCTCCTGCACGCCCAGGCCGAGGAACGACAGCGACGCTTCCAGCAGGATTGCCTGGCCGAGGAACGCGGTCAGCATGATGAGATAGGGCGCCATCACGTTCGGCACCATGTGCCGCAGCACGATGCGCGCGTCGGTGTAGCCCGCGGCGCGCGCCGCGTCGACGTACGGCATCTCGCGCACCGCAAGCGCGCTCGAACGGCATACGCGCGCGCAGCGCGGAATCATGGGGATGGCGATGGCGAGGACGACGTTGAACACCCCGGTGCCGAGGATCGCCACCACGGCGAGCGCGAGGATGATGAGCGGGAAGGAGATCAGCACGTCGTTGATCCGCTCCATGATCATGTCGAAGCGGCCGCCGAAATAGGCGCTCGCCACGCCGATCAGCGCGCCGAGCGTCGCGCCGATGAAGGAGGCGCCGAGACCGACGATGAGCGCGGTCTGCGAGCCGAAGATGACGCGCGAGAGCACGTCGCGGCCGTACGCGTCGGTGCCGAGCCAGTGCTTCGCGCTCGGCGCGGCGAGCATCGCCTCGTAATCGGTCATCAGCGCATCGAAAGGCGCCAGCAGGTGCGCGGAGAGCGCCACCACGGCCATGGCGATGACGATCGCGGCGCCGATGGCGCCGAGCGGGCGCTGCCAGGTGAAGTCGAGGGTCGCCTGCAGCCAGCGCGCGCGTTCCGGGCGGGCCAGGGTGTCGAGCGCTTCCTTGGTGACGGCCATGGTCTTTAGCGGTAGCGGATGCGTGGATCGAGCCAGGCGTAGGCGATGTCGGTCGCGAAGTTCACGAAGATGAACACGGCGGCGACGATCAGCACGAGTGCCTGGGTGAGCGTGTAGTCACGGCGCGAGATGGCTTCGACGAACAGGAGCCCGAGGCCGTTCAGGTTGAACACCTGCTCGGTGACCACGAGCCCCCCCAGGAGGAATGCGAACTCCAGGCCGACGACGGTGATGACCGGCAGCATGGCGTTCTTCATGGCGTGGCGAGAGAGGATCAACTTCAGCCACAGGCCTTTCGCGCGCGCCGTGCGGATGTAGTCCTCGCGCAGCACTTCCAGCATTGCCGAGCGCATCATGCGCGTGGCCACGGCGGAGTAGCGGTAGCCTACGGCGAGCGCCGGCCAGATGAGCTGCGCGAGGTTCTCCCAGGGATTCACCCAGAATGGGGTGAAGACCATCGGCGGCAGCCACTTGAAGACGATCAGCATCACCAGGATCATGAGGATGCCGAGCCAGAAAGAGGGCATGGCGAGGCCCGCGATCGAAAACACGCGTACCGCGTAGTCGACCCAGGTGTCCTGCTTGACTGCGGCGAGGATGCCGAGCGGAATGGCGAGCAGGGTCGCCACCACGGTCGCCATGACCGCGAGCTGCAGGGACAGCGCGAAGCGCAGCTCGATCTCCTCGGTGATCGGCGAGCCGGTCCACATCGACAGGCCGAAGTCCAGCCGCATGATGCCCCACATCCAGGTCGTGAACTGCTTCCAGATCGGCTGGTCGAGTCCCAGCTTCTTGCGCTCG
>DASTTC010000071.1:0-5027 GCA_035760345.1 Burkholderiales bacterium
CTACTTCAGCGTGTTCGGGGCGGGCCTGGTGGTCGAGACGCTGCCGGTGCCGCAGATCCTGATCGGCTTGTCGGCGATCGCCATCGTCAGCGCCTCGCTGGTGGCGCTCTGGCAGACGAACTTCAAGCGCCTGCTCGCCTACTCGAGCGTGGCGCAGATCGGCTACATCACGCTGGGCATCGGCATGGCCACGCGCGATGGACTCACCGCGGCGGTGGTGCACCTGTTCAACCACGGCATCACCAAGGGTGCGCTGTTCCTGCTCGTCGGCGGCATCGCGCTGCGCGCCGGCGGCGTCGACTTCGCTCGCCTGCGCGGCCTCGGGCGCCGCATGCCGCTCACCAGCCTGGGGGTGACGCTCGCGGGGCTGTCGCTCATCGGCGTGCCGGGCACCGCGGGCTTCGTCAGCAAGTGGTACCTCGTGCTCGGCGCACTCGAGGCGGGCCAGGCGTGGCTCGCGGCGCTGGTGGTGCTGACCTCGCTGATCGCCGTGGCCTACGTCTGGCGCTTCGTCGAGGCCGCCTACCTGAGCGAGCCCGAGCCGGGCGCGCCGTCGGGCGAGGCGCCGCTTTCGATGCTGGTCCCGTCCTGGGTGCTGGTCGGCGCGTGCCTGTGGTTCGGCTTCGACACGTCCTACACCGTGGAGGGCGCGCGCCGCGCCGCGGCCTTGATGCTGGGGAACGCGCCGTGACGCCCGCGCAACTCATCATCGCCTGCCTCGCGGTGCCGGCCGCGGGCGCCATCGGCATCGCGCTGGCCGGGCGCTGGCCGAACCTGCGCGAGGGCGTGACCCTCGCCACCGCCGGGCTGCTGTTGGCCTGCGTGCTGGCGTTGCTGCCGACGGTGCAGGCGGGCGGCGTGCCGCAGCTGTTCGTGCTGGAGATGCTGCCCGGCATCGCCCTGGGTTTTCGCGTCGAGCCGCTCGGCATGCTGTTCGCGCTGGTCGCCTCGGGCCTGTGGATCGTGAATTCGGTCTACTCCATCGGCTACATGCGCGGCAACGACGAGGCGCACCAGACGCGCTTCTACGTGTGCTTCGCGCTCGCCCTCGCGGCGACGATGGGCATCGCCTTCTCGGCGAACCTGCTCACGCTGTTCCTGTTCTACGAGATGCTGACGCTGGTCACCTGGCCGCTGGTCACGCACCACGGCGACGCCGAGGCGAAGCAGGGCGGGCGCCTGTACCTCGGCTTCCTGCTCGGCACGTCGATCGCGCTGCTGCTGCCGGCGATCATCGCGACCTGGGCGCTCGCCGGCACGCTCGAATTCACGCCCGGCGGCATCCTGCAGGGCAAGGCCTCAGGCGCGACGATCGGCGGGTTGCTCGCGCTCTACATGTTCGGCATCGGCAAGGCGGCGCTGATGCCGTTCCACCGCTGGCTGCCGGCGGCGATGGTCGCGCCGACGCCGGTGTCGGCGCTGCTGCACGCCGTCGCCGTGGTGAAGGCCGGGGTGTTCACGGTGGTCAAGGTCCTGGTCTACGTGTTCGGCATCGAATCGCTCGCCGCAATCCGCGCCGCCGACTGGCTCCCGGCGGTGGCCGGCTTCACCATCGTGGCGGCGTCCATCGTGGCGTTGCGCTCGGACAATCTCAAGCGCCGCCTCGCGTACTCCACGGTGAGCCAGCTCTCCTACGTGGTGCTGGCGGTGGCGCTGCTCACGCCGCTGTCGGTGGCGGCCGCGGCCCTGCACATCGCCACGCACGCCGCGGGCAAGATCACGCTGTTCTTTTGCGCGGGCGCGATCTACACCGCGGCCGGCAAGACCGAGGTGAGCCAGCTCGACGGCATCGGCCGGCGCATGCCCTGGACCATGGGCGCGTTCACCGTCGGCGCCCTGTCGCTCATCGGCATTCCGCCGCTGGCGGGCTTCCTCAGCAAATGGATGATGTTCCAGGGCGCGGCGCAGGCCGGCAACACGATGGCGCTGGCGGTGCTCGGGCTGAGCACGCTGCTCAACGCGGCGTATTTCCTGCCCATCGTCTATGCGGCGTTCTGGCGCGCGCCCCCCGGCGGCGAGGCGCCTCACGGCGAGGCGCCGTGGCCGATGGTGGCGGCGCTCCTCGTCACGGCGGGGGCGACCGCCGTGCTGCCGTTCGCCTCCGCGGTGCCGCTCGCCCTGGCGCGTGCCGTCGCCGGCTGAAGAAAGGAACAGCATGAATCCCGACAACAAGCGCTACTGGCTCGACGAACCCCGCAACGTCACCCGCCTCTACCGGGGGCTGTGGGGCATCGGCATCGTGCTGGTGCTGCTCGATCTGGCGGTGCACCGGCATGCCGAGGTGGGGTTCGACGGTCTGTTCGGCTTCTACGGCCTGTACGGCTTCGTCGCCTGCGTGGCGCTGGTGCTGGCGGCGAAACTGCTGCGCCGCGCGGTGATGCGGCCCGAGGACTACTATGATCGCTAGTGTTCCCGCCGGGCTGATCCTCATCGCCGCCGGCCTGGTGGCCCCGCTCGTGCCGCGCGCGCTGCGCGGCTGGCTGTTGCTTGTGGCGCCGCTGATCGCGTTCGCGCAGCTCCTCGCGCTGCCGGTGGGCGCGCGCGTCGAGGTCGAGGCCTTCGGCTTCGCCCTGCAGCTGGTGCGCGCCGACCGTCTGAGCCTCGCGTTCGGCTACATCTTCGTCATCGCCGCCTTCCTCAACGCGCTGTTCGCCTGGCACGTGCGCGACGGCGTCGAGCAGCCGGCAGCGATGGTGTACGCCGGCGCCGCCGTGGCGGCGGTGTTCGCCGGCGACCTGCTCACGCTGTTCGTGTTCTGGGAGCTGACCGCGGTCGCCTCGGTGTTCGTGGTCTGGGCGCAGGGATCGAAGCGCGCCTACGCCGCGGGCCTGCGCTACCTGCTGATCCAACTCGGCTCCGGCATGCTGCTCGCCGCGGGCGCCGCGCTGCGCTACGCCGAGACCGGCTCGCTCGCCTTCGACTTCGTGGGCCTGGGCACGCCGGGGGGCGCCTTGATGCTGCTTGCCTTCGGCATCAAGTGCGCGTTTCCCCTGCTGCACAACTGGCTGCAGGACGTGTACCCGGAGGCGAGCGCCACCGGCACCGTGGTGCTCTCGGCCTTCACCACCAAGCTCGGCATCTACGCGCTGGCGCGCGCCTTTCCCGGCACCGAGATGCTGGTGTGGATCGGCACCGCGATGACCGCGTTCCCGATCTTCTACGCGGTGATCGAGAACGACCTGCGCCGCGTGCTCGCCTACAGCGTCAACAACCAGCTCGGCTTCATGGTGGTGGGGATCGGCCTGGGCACCGACCTCGGGGTGAACGGCGCGGTGGCGCACGCCTTCGCTGACATCCTGTTCAAGGCGTTGCTGTTCATGTCGATGGGGGCGGTGCTGCTGCGCACCGGCACCGTCAAAGGCACCGACCTCGGCGGCCTGTACAAGTCGATGCCCTGGACCGCGGGCTTCTGCATCGTCGGCGCGGCGTCGATTTCGGCGTTCCCGCTGTTCAGCGGCTTCGTCACCAAGTCGATGATCATGGTCTCGGCGGCGCAGGAGGGGCACGCGTGGGTGTGGCTGATCCTGCTGTTTGCCTCGGCGGGCGTGTTCCATCACGCCGGAATAAAGATCCCGTTCTTCGCGTTCTTCGCCCATGACGCCGGCATCCGCTGCAAGGAGGCGCCCGCGCACATGCTCCTGGCGATGGCGCTGGCGGCGCTGCTTTGCATCGGCATCGGCTGCTTCCCCGCGGCGCTGTACGCCCTCCTGCCGCGCGCGGTCGACTACGCGCCCTATACCGCCTCGCACGTGCTGTCGCAGCTGCAGCTGCTGGTGTTCTCCGCGCTCGCCTTCTCGGTGCTCATGCGCACCGGCATCTATCCGCCCGAGATGCGCTCGGTGAACCTGGACTTCGACTGGAGCTACCGGCGCTTTGGCGCGCGCCTGGCCGCGGGTGGCGCGGTGGCGCTGGCGGCGTTCAACGCGGCCGCGGCGGCCGGCCTGGGGGGCGCCGCGGCACGGGTGGGAGCCTGGCTGCAGGGGGTGCACGGGACCGAAGGCATACTCGCACGCACCTCGACCACGGGGGGGATGGCGCTCTGGGTGGCGCTGATGCTGGCGGGCTACCTGCTCGTGTTGTACCTGTGAGTCCGGCTTGCGTGCGCGCATTTCACATCGTGAAGTTGCCTTGCGGCGGCTGGAGGCCGGGGGGTAGAATCGCCAAGGCTTTCACGAACGGGGTCCGAGCCCCGCGCAGGACTCACACCGATTAGAGGAGATTCAAAGATGAGCAATGAACAAGTCAAACCGCAGGCGATGCGCCGCAAGTTCCTGACGGGCGCCGCTGCTGCGACGGCCGGCGCGGCGACGCTCGGCTTCCCGATGATCGGCCGCACGCAGTCGCCGATCGTCCTCAAGATGCAGGGCGCATGGTCGGGGAGCGACATCTTCAACGAGATGGCCGAAGAGTACGTCAAGCGCGTGAATGAAATGGCGGGCGGGCGGTTGCGCATCGACTACCTGCTCGGCGGCGCGGTGGTGAAGCCCTTCGAAGTGATGGACGCCACCAGCAAGGGCGTGCTCGATGCCTCCCACGGCGTGCCGGTGTACTGGTACGGCAAGTCCAAGGTGGCGTCGCTGTTCGGCTCCGGCCCGATCAATGGCTGCGATGCGCCCCAGACGCTCGCCTGGATCTACCGGGGCGGCGGCCAGGCGCTGTACGACGAACTGCTCACCAAGCTCGGCCTGAACGTCGTCGGCTTCTTTTGCATGCCGATGCCGACTCAGCCCCTGGGCTGGTTCAAGAAGCCGATCACCAGCGCGGCGGGCCTCAAGGGCCTGAAGTACCGCACGGTGGGACTCGCGGCGGACCTGTTCCAGGAAATGGGCGCCAAGGTCACCCAGTTGCCCGGCGGCGAGATCGTTCCCGCGCTGGAGCGCGGCGTGATCGACGCCTTCGAATTCAACAATCCGACCTCGGATTCGCGTTTCGGCGCCCAGGACGTGATCAAGAACTACATGATGGGCAGCTACCACCAGGCGATGGAGTTCTTCGAGATCGCGTTCAACAAGAACAAGTGGAACGCG
>DASTTC010000072.1:0-2513 GCA_035760345.1 Burkholderiales bacterium
GCCGAGCACGGAGCCGATGTTGATGATGCGACCACTTCCCTGGCGTCGCATGTGGGGTACGACGGCACGCGTCATCCGGATGATCCCGAAGAAGTTCGTATCGAAGATCGACCGGGCCTGCTCGATCGAGCTCTCTTCCGCCCCGGCAGGGGCAACGCCAAGGCCGGCGTTGTTCACGAGGAGGTCGATGCTGCCTTCCAACCGCATCACTTCACCGACGACGGCTTCGACGGATTCATCGCTGGTCACGTCGAGCGATAGCATCTCGAACGATCGCTGGCCCGCTTGGGCGCTCCGTCTGCTGGTGCCGTAGACCTTGTAGCCAGCCATCGCGAGCCGCGCCGCAGTGGCTGCGCCGATGCCTGACGAGGCGCCCGTAACGAGCGCAACCTTTCTTTCAAGCTTTCCCATAGTAGTGCTCCTTAGATTGCTAATGCCGGGCGCAGCTTCGGCGCTTCCTTGATCGGCAGGTGGATGAGCGCGGCGCCGACCGCGAGCATGATGTCGATGTACCAGAGCCAGTCGTAACTGCCAGTGCGCTCGAATACCTGGCCGCCGAGCCACGCGCCGAGGAAACCGCCCACTTGATGCGACAGCATGACGATGCCAAAGAGCGTCGCGACGTAGCGCATGCCGTGCAGCTTTCCGACCAGGCCCACGGTCGGCGGCACCGTCGACAGGTAGGTAAACCCGAGCACGACCGCGAACACCATGAACGTCGTCGTGGTCTTGGGCGCGAAGACGAAGGCGAGCACAGCGAGCGCCCGCAATGCGTAGAGAAGCGAAAGCACGCTTTTCATCCGCCAGCGGCCGATCGCCCAGCCCGAGGCGACGCTGCCCGCGATGTTGAACAGACCGATCAGCGACAGCGACCACGCGCCGACGGCCGGCGGCAGCCCGCACAGCGCGACCACGCCCGGCAGGTGTGTGGCAATGAAGGCGACGTGGAAGCCGCAAACAAAAAACCCGGCGGTGAGGAGCAGGAAACTGCGGTCTTTGCACGCGTCTCGCACGGCGTCGCCCATCGCCTTCTCCGCCGCAGCGCCGGCAGGCGGATTCGGATGCTTGCCGCGCAGTACCCAGGCGAGCGGCACGATCGCGAGCGAGAGGAAGCCCAGCGCCGTCAGCGCGCCGATCCAGCCGATCGCGCCGGTAAGCAGCGCAGCCAGGGGCGCCACGAGGAATTGCCCGAACGAGCCGCCGGCGTTGACCATGCCGCTCGCGAGGCCGCGCTTCTCGGGCGGCAGAGCGCGCGCGACCGCCGACATCAGTACACCGAGCCCCGCCATGCCGCCGCCGCCCGCAGCAACCACGCCGATGAGCAGGACGAGCATCCACGTGCTCGTGGCAAGCGGCGTGAGCACCGTGCCGAGCATGACGAGCACGGCGCCCGCGGCAACCACGCGCCCGGTGCCGTACTTGTCGGCCACGGCGCCGGCGATAGGCTGCGTGATGCCCCACATGAGCTGCGCACAGGCGAACGCGAGGCTGATGGCGGCGATGCCGAGGCCGGTTGCCGAGTTGATCGGGCCGATGAAGAGCGCCATCGACTGGCGCACGCCGAAGATGAGCGCGAACACGAGACCCGCTGCAGCGACCAGCGCAATCTGTCTTCTCGTCATATGATGAGCGTCATATTACGGGGCAAAAAAAATCAACCGGCGGCGCTGCGGATGAGCTCGCGCGCCGCTTTGCGGAGGCCCTTGGAAAACTGCGGGTCGTCCACCGCGCGCGCCAGCATCAGCGCGCCGACCATGCACGGCAAGATGGCCATCGCCTTCTCGTGCGCCGCGTTCTTTCCCCGGTCGGGGAACTGGCGCTCGATGAGGCCGATGAGCTCCTTGATGCGCCGGCTGACGGCGCGCCGCACCTCCTCGTGCTGACGCGGCACTTCACTTCCAGCGGCGGCGAGGGCGCAACCCAGGCCCTGCTCGGCCAGCTCGACATGGCGATCGGCCAAATAGGAATCGACCAGCGCCATCAGCTCCTCGCCGGGCTTTGCTTGCGCGACGGCGCGCGACAGGTTCTCCGTCGACTCGACGCCCGCCTGTTCGGCGGCCTGTGCAAGCAGCGCATCGCGGGAGGCAAAGTGCGCATAGAAGCCACCGTGCGTAAGCCCGGCCTCTTTCATCACGTCGGCGACGCCGAGGCCCTCGTAGCCGTGCTTGCGGATGGCGCGCGCGGCGGCGCGCAGGATGCGCTCGCGCGTCTGCTCTTTCTTGGAGCCTGCCTTGACTTCTCGCATATGATGGTTATCATATTTTGGATTGCCGATCCTGTCAAGGCCCGAATCATGAGCTCCGGAAACACCAATGTGCTGGTGCGCTGACGAAAAAGGACCAGCGCATCGCCAGTCCTTTGAATTTTGGTAGGCCGTGGCGGATTCGAACCGCCGACCAACGGATTAAAAGTCCGCTGCTCTACCAGCTGAGCTAACGGCCCCCATGGGAAGGGGGCGATTTTATCAGCCCTCGCGCCGGATTCGCCAGCAGATCAGCGCGCATAGCGCGTCG
>DASTTC010000073.1:0-15996 GCA_035760345.1 Burkholderiales bacterium
GCATTCACCCGCAGCCCGTCCGTCTCATGGTGGTACTGCCCAAGCTGAAAGCTGCGCTGCCCGCTGTAGTGCCCATAGACGATCTCGTCCGAGAAGGTATCCGCGCTCCCCGCCGTACCGCTGAACGAGAACGCATGCCGATCCCGGGCAAACAAGGGATTGAACTCCTGGAACGACGGCGTCACCGGCCCCGAGCCGGGCAGGGTGGGGGAGCGGATCTGCTGCAGACGCGGCGAGAGCGGCGCCGCGTTTACCGGCTGCAGCAGCTGCGACTGGAGGACTTCGCTCGTGCGCGCGATTTCCAGGCTCGGCGACTGCAGATACGCTTCCGCCAGGAAGCGATGCGCGCTGAAGCTGCCTGGATCGCCCAGCAGCGCGTAGCGGCCTTCGGTCACCGCGAGCTCGTCGAACCCGAGATCGGCATAGATGCGCGCGAGGCTCGCCGAGCGCGCCGCCTGGTCCTGATCGAGCAGCAGGCGCGAGCGGTACACGGCGCGGTTGTCGTTGCGCTCGATCGACTCGCGCAGGTCGAGCAAGGCTTCCCCAGGACGGTTCAGCGCCTGCAGCCGGATCGCGTTATAGAACCAGGGAGTCGGATCCCGTGGATCGAGCAGCATCGCCCGCTCCAGCTGCACGCCCGCCCGCGCGTCGCGAGATTCGTCCGCGTACGCTTTTCCGAGGTAGCTGCGGAGCAGCGAGTTCTGCGGATCGAGCGCTACCGCGATCTCGATCTCGCGACGACCTTGTTCCAGCTTGCCTTGTCTGATCGCGGCGAGCCCCAGCCCGAGCCGCGGCAGCGGGTCCGAAGGATCGAGCACGAGGGCCTGCCCGAAGTGCTCGGCCGCCGCGTCCGTCTCGAACCGCGCCAGGCGGGCGAACGCGAGTACCGTGCGAGCGCGGCTATTTGCGGGATCCTCCTGCACCGCCGTCGACGCTGCCGCCTCCGCGTCCGTGATCCGGCCCAGGGACAGCAGCAGTTCCGCGCGGCGCGCGTGCGCAACGCTATTGGAGGGCTGCCGTTGCGTCGCCCGGCTCGCAGCGTTCAGGGCCTCCTCCAATTTGAAGGCAGCCTGAAGTGCGTAGGAAAGCGCAAGCAATGCCCGCGAGGAGTTGCCGTCCTGACTGAGCGCCCGCTGCGCCAGCGCGAGCGCTTCGGCCTTGGCGTTCTTCGCGAGCCGGATGGTGGACGCGAGCGCAAGCGTCTCGGTGCTCCCAGGCGACATCGACTCGGCTGCGACGATGTCGCGCTCCGCTTCCTCGACCCGTCCGAGCCGCAGCAGCGCTGAAGCTCGCCCCACAAAACAGCTTGTTCGCGCCCCTGCTACCCGCTGCTCGCAACTCGCGAACTCTTCCAGGGATCCGGAATCGAGCGGCGGGTAGTACAGGGCCCACTGGACAGCGTCGCTCGGGTTGACCAGGATGCGCACGACGGCCGGCGTACCACGGGCGAATCGCGCCGCCTGCCCGTCATGAAGCAACGAGATGGCACCGCGCTCGCCGACGAGATCCTCGACGGCAACCCGCCCCTCGTATACCGCCAGGTCCGCGTAGTTGGAGCCGAGCGTCGCCAGGAACTCCGTTCCTTCGACCCCGGCATTCATGTACGGCGTAATGACCCGAAATCGGCGCGGCGTCCGGGAGATCGAATACACGGCGCCCGAGTCGAGCACCACTCGCGTCTCTTCGGGCGTCACGTGGAGCTCGATGCTCGTGTTCTGATCGACGCGGATGAGCGCTTGCGGGTGGATCAGCAACGCGGCGCGGCTACTCGTGCCCGCGCGCAGCCGATCGCCCTGACAAAGACCCGCATCGAGTTGTTCGACGCGCGTCCAGGTCGTCTGGCCAGCCCGCCGGATCTCGACCACGCCCTGCATGGATACCACTTGCGCCACCTGCGGCGCGCAAGGCTCGGCCGCAGTCGCGATCCGGCCGACGGCACCAGCCAGCAGAAGAAGCATCAGGAATTGGCTGCGCCAATGCCGGCCGCACAAGACGGCAAAAACCCAAGGCAATCTTGTCGCCGCTCCCATTGATGCCTCCCCCTCCCCGGCGAGAACATCTGTTGGCGTCCGCTAACCATACGCTGTGACCGCCCGAAACTCAATTACTTAAAGTGCGGCTCGTCAGTAACGGGTATCGGTGCGGCGCCGTAGTGCCTTCCTTCGGCACACAGCCTCCAGTAGTAGCGCGAGGGGCCGTCACCCCCCGGGTGATCCCGGAGCAGCTGCTCGAGTCTTATCTGCGCGTCCTCGTACCGGCCGGCCTGATAAGCCGCGAGCGCGCTGGCAAAGGAGGCACACAGATCGAGCGCTCCGCCCGTGGCGTTCGCGCGCTCGCCCATCAGCTCATAGACACGCGTGGGACGCGCCAGGTTACGCAGCGCATACAGTCCCAGATCGCGCACGAGAAAGCGGTCGAGCCCGGCGATCACCGGCTCGGAGACGAGCAACTGGGTATCGAGCCACTCCTCCTTGCCGAGCTCCTGAAGCCGCGAGGCGATGTTGGGCGGTTCCCCAGTGGGCCGGTACTCGAGATGCAGGGCACTGCCCAACATGCCGAGCGACATCTGGCCGAAATCGACCCCAATGCGTGTTCTGATGGAAATGCCGGACTGGTCCTCGCGGAAGCGCTCGGCCGCGGCGGCGAGCTGCAGCGCCGCCGTGCAGGCGCGTTCGCGTAAGGCCGGATCGGGCTCCCGGCCAGCCCATACCGCGAGCATCGCGTCGCCCAGCACATCGATGGTTTCGCCGCCCACTTTCTGCACTACCGGAAACAGCGTCTGGAAGTATGTGTCGAGAATGCGCGCCACCTCGTCCGGCGAATGATCCTTGAACAGCGCCGTGTAGCGCTGCATGTCCGTGAAGACGCACGAGCCGTAGACCAACTCGCGCAGCTGGGTGAGCTCCTCGTTCCTGTCGATGATCCGTTCAACCAGGCGCACTGGAAGCAGGGCGCCGAGCGCACGGCGGGTGCGGTCGCGCTGACGCTTGAGCTCTAGGTACAGCCCCGACCCCGCCGCGACCGGTATGCTGAGCCCAAGCGGAACGAGGATCGGCAGCCAGAGCGCGTGCAGCTTGAACGAGACCAGCGCAGCACCAAGATAGGCAACCCAAAGGAGCGCGCTCATCAGGGTGGCGAGCGGCAGGGACGCGGTGGCGAAGAGCAGTGCGCAGGCCGCTCCCAGGGAAATCGCGATCAGGGCCCGCTGCCACCGAGTGGCCATCACGATGGACGAGCCGTCCAGCAGGTTCGCGTAGGCGGTCGCGGCAAGCTCGACGCCGCTCAGCTTGATGCTTGCGTCCGTCGTGAAGGGCGTCGTGAAGTGCTCGCTCGACTCGGGCTGCTCGTACTCGGCAAACCCGATGAAAACAGCTTTTCCGCGCAGACTCCCGGGGGCGAGCTGCGGCTCCTGCCCGGCGACCAGCGCCTCGTAGCGCAGGACCGGGAAACCGCCCGGCGGCCCGTAGAAATTGAGATAGCGGATTCCGGCGCCCAGATAGACGTCGCTCAAGCGGTGCAGCTGTCGCTGCGACTCGGCGGAACGAACCGAGCGCTGTGCAGCCAGCAGTGCGCGCACGCGCTCGCGCGTGTCTCGATCGGACGTCGCGACGTGCCGCATGAGCATCACCGAGGGCCGGAGCGCCCCGTCGGCGAGCAGCGCACCCGCATGCGCGGGAATCAGCTCGGCGTCTTGGGGGGCGGCGTGCTGCAGCAGGTCGCGCAGCTGGGGGTACACGGCGAGCGATGCGGCCTGGAGCGCGACCGCAGGGAGGCAGGGTCCGGTCCAGTCACCATCATCCTTGAAGGTGCAGTACTTGTCGGCCCGCTGCAGCTGATCGCCAAGCAACAGGAACGGTGCGAGCGCGACCGCTGCCGCCTTTATCTCGGCCGCAATCGGCTGCGCTTGCTCACCCGCATTGCTTCCGCTCGTGATCTTGAGGGCGAGCACAACCTTACCCACTCTGCGCATCGCATCAGCCAGCCGGCGGTCCTGCTCCGAAAATACGCCGCCAGGATCGCTACGGGGCCGGAAGGAGATGTCCATGACCACCACTTCCGGCTGCGCAAAGGCGAGTGCGTCCAGCGCACGCGCGTGCAGACACCTGGGCCAGCGCGTGAGGACATCAGGTGGATCCGGATTGCGGTAGCCGGGCAGCGCTTGATCGAGGCGCACGTCACGGCAGCGCTCGAAGTCCTCGGCCGACTGCGGCAGGAAAAGGCTCCGCGCCGCCTTGCGGTCTATCGGGACCAGTACGACATGATCGGGAACCGGGCGCGCACCGCGTGCGCGGAACAGCACGCGCAGATCGATGCCTTCCTCCCAGCTCCACATGGCAGGGACAAAGCTGCTCGCTCCCGCCAATAACGAAAGGCTGCTACTGATTATGAGAGCCTTGACGCGGACGCGGTCCACCGGCTGCCTGCGCTCCCCATCTCGTGGTCGGAATTTTCCTTACACCAGCTTCTCGGTGCCGCCGTCCACCGGCACCTGCGCCGCGGTGGTCTTGGCGAACAGCGGACCGCACATCTCCGCGGCCATCTCCGCCACGTCCTTGGAGCTCACTTCGGTCTTCAGCAGGTTGTTCTTCTTGTACTGCTCGACCGTCAGGTTATACGCCTTGGCGCGGGAGGCGAGCACTTCCTCGGTCCAGAGTGCCGTGTCGTACACCGCGTTCGGGTGGATGGTGTTGATGCGAATGCCGTCCTTCGCCCACTCGAGCGCCGCCACGCGCGCGAGTTGGTTGAGCGCCGCCTTCGACGCAGAGTAGGCGCCGGCGCCCATGCCGGGCGCGGGCACGTTCTTCGAGCCGATCACCACCACGCGGCCGCCGCGCGGCGTGAGCCTGAGCAGGGCGTGGCATGCCTGCATCACGAGCAGGCTCGCTTCCACGTTGGCCGTCATCGCGCTCTTCCACATGCCGGGGTCGATGTCCTTCACGGCCTGGGAGGAAGGAAAGATGCCGGCGTTCAGCACCAGCATGTCCACGCCGCCGAAGCGTTTGACGGCTGCATCCATCGCAGCCTGCACGGCCTCCACGTCCGTCAAGTCGCAGGGCAGACCCAGGAAATCAGGCCGCTTGAACAACTCGCCGATCGCGGGGTTGCGGTCCAGGCCGACCACCGCGGCGCCGCGCTTGAGGAAGGATTCGGCGCATGCCTTGCCGATGCCGGAGGCTGCTCCCGTCACCACCGCGATCTCTCCGGCGAATGGCGGCGGACTGCCCGATTTCCTCAGCTTGGCCTGCTCCAGGTCCCAGTACTCGATATCGAAGGTGTGCCGGTCTTCCAGCGCGCGCCAGCCGCCGAGCGCCTCGGCGCGCAGGATCACGTCGATGGTGTGCTCGTAGAGTTCCTCGATGATGCGGGTGTCCTTCGCGCTGCGGCCGAACGCGGCAAAGCCCAGGTCCGGATCGAGCGCCATGCGAGGCGCCGGATCGAGCATCGTCTTGGTTTCCTTCGCCTGCTTCGCATGGGCGGCGAAATACTCGCGATAGTCGAGGCCAAACGCGCCCGTGTCACGCCCGAGCATCGGCCGCGGCTTGGTGCGAATCACGTGGTCCGGCGTCGCCGGCCCGCCCTGCGAGATGCGCGCCACGTCCGGATGGCGCGCGAAGCCGAGGAAGCGGGGCGAGTCATTGCACCGGCAGAGCATGGGCAAGCCCGCGGCATTCGATACGTCTTGCCGCAGCTTCGCTGCCTCCTCGCGCTTGAAAGCCGCGGGCGATGCCGGCGGCAAGCCGATGCTCCACGCCTTCTGCGCGGCGAGGTACTTCTCGGCCATGCTGACCAGCTCGATCATCAATTCGTACGCTTCGCGGGCATCCTCGGCGAACGAGAACACCCCGTGCGACAACAGCATCATGCCCACCGTGCGCTGGGTCGCCTGCCGCGGATACTCCCGCGCACAGTAGGACGCCAGGTCGAACCCGGCCATGATGTACGGGATGACCACCACCCGGTCGCCGTAGATGTCGCGCACGCGCTTTTCGCCGTCGGGCGCATTGGAGATCGATAGCATCGCATCGGCATGCGTATGGTCGACGTACTTGTGCGGCAGCAGGGCGTGCAGCAGCGTTTCCACCGATGGCGCCGGCGCGCCCGCGCGCAGGCAATGCGTGCCGAGCTCGCTCACCATCTGCGGGTCGGACAGGCGCTCGAGCGTCGTCAGGCGCCGCATATAGGCGAGCGGCAGCGGCGTGAAACCCTGCGGCTCGATGGTCTCGAGGTCCCAGCCGCTGCCCTTCACATAGAGGATGTCCTGCTCGTCGCCAAACAGGTTCTGCTCGCGCAGCTTCACCGACGTGTTGCCGCCGCCGTGCAGCACCAGCGACTTGTCCCGCCCGAGCAGGCGAGAGGTGTAGACGCGCGGGCCAAGCGGGCCGGAAAATTTCGCTGCCTCGGCGTCATCCCACAGGCTTTTCATGGGGCGAATTATACTTTTGCGCAATGACCAGAATCGAGCTCATGGGCTGGGATGCGGCGCGCGTGGCAGCAAGCCGCATCCGGATGCAGGTGTTCGTCGACGAGCAACGCGTGCCGCGCGAAATCGAGATGGATAACCTGGATGCCGCATGCGTGCACGCGCTCGCCTATGTGCAGGGCAGGGCGGTGGGCACGGGCCGGCTGCTTCCCGACGGGCATATCGGCCGCATGGCCGTGCTCAGGGAATGCCGTTCCTCGGGCGTTGGCGGCGCGATCCTCGAGCGTCTGATCCAGGAGGCGCGGCTGAGAGGAATGCGGAACGTGGTCCTGTCAGCGCAGACGCACGCGCTGGGCTTTTACCGCAGGCACGGCTTCAAGGAGGAGGGGCCGGTGTTCGAGGAGGCGGGGATTGCGCATCAGGCCATGCGGCGCGTACTGAGCTCGTAGCGCAGCGTCGGTTGCTCTGCGCCGCCGGCGTCGAACGTGCGCTCGGCGAAGCGCACCTCGTCGCCCATCAGGACCACGCTCGAGCAGCGCGTCCCGTAGCGTTCATTGACGATCTTCGCCTGCGACAGTACGCCGAACATCGGTTCCAGCGATACCGGGCAGTGCCGCAAGCGCTGCTTGTGTTCCTCCACGTCGGGCGTATCGAGCAGCAGGTTGCCGAGGCCGTACCAGCCGGGCGCCAGGCGCCGCGGGCCGCCATCGCGATTCGACAGCCACCAGAGGTCCTCGCCATCGGCGGCGAGGAGGTTGAAGCCGCTGTACTCAGTGGCGCGTGCCGCCAACTCCGGCACGGGGATGCCGTCCAGAAAGCGCGTGACGAGCGCGCCGCGCGACTCGGCCGCACCCGGCTCCGTCCCGCCGCGGTAATTGGTGACCGCGGCGAAGCGCCCGCCGCGGGACACGCCCATCCACGTCCCGCCTGCCTGCAGGTCCCGGCCGCCCAGGATGTCCGGGCGATCCTCCCAGAACGCAGCACGCACGGCGGGCCGCCCATGAAACTCATCGCGATTGGCGGCAACGACGAGGCGGTACTGCGCGTGCACCTTCCATGCAACGAGGATCAGGCACATACGAATCGCTCGACTTGGCGCTCCAGGCCGAGCCCAGCCGCTTCGCGTTCGAGCAGCGCCTCGAATGCTGCGCCGTCGGCGATGTTCTCGTAGATCTCCATGTACGTGCCGGGGTCGTCGCGGCGCCGCATCCAGCGTCCGCGAACGCCGGTCGACGCTTCGATGAGGTCGAACAACCGCTCGACGTCCTTTCGCAGCCCCGCCGCCCGATCCGGTGCGATCCGGTAGTAAACGTAGTAGCTGGTCACGCGTAGGGCAGGGGCAGCAACTCCAGGTGCGGGCCATCTGGCGCGCGCAGCCGGATCGGCTGGCCGCCCTCCAGGGCGCTGATCTGCACGACCGCGAGCAGTTCGCTGCCACCGCCCGGAACAGCGGCTGCAGCCACCACCTTCCCGCTCGCCTGCCCGGCGAACTCATCCGCGTAGAGGTCGTCGCCGGCGACCGCCGGCGACGACACGCGCGCGCGCGCCATGCGGCGCTTGAGCGCGCCGCGATACTGCGTACGCGCCACGATCTCCTGTCCCGGGTAGCAGCCTTTCTTGAAATCCACCGCCCCCAGGCGCTCGAGATTGACCATCTGCGGCACGAACTCTTCCTGCGTGGCCAGCACCACTTGCGGCAGGCCGGACCGGATCTCCTGCAACGCCCACGACACTTCGCCTTGCTCGAGCGCCAGGCTGGACAAGCGCCCTCGCTGCGCCGCAGGCGCCAGGACCAGAAAACGCTGCGCGCCCACTCGCACCACCGCGATGCCTTGCGCATGCGTGGCCTTCAGCTCGCCTTGCGGCACAGTGAGGCCGAGTTGCGCCAGGTGCGCCTCGGCGGCTTCACCCCAGAGGCCGTACTGCGTCCATGCATCGCTGACATCGGCAACCTTGACCTTGGCACGCAGCACGAACATCGAGAGGCGCTTGGCGATGGCGGGCGCGATATCCCTGGACACCTGCAGGAGAAAGCCGCCCTGCTGAGGCACCACCAGGAACAGCGCCAGCAATCGGCCTTTTGCCGAACACCAGCCGGCGCGTCGCGCTTCGCCGTCTGCGATGTCCTCAATGCCGTTGGTCAGCTGCGCCTGCAGGAAAGTGCGCGCGTCGTCGCCCGTGCACGACAGCAATCCGAGGTGCTGCAACTCCGCGGCAGGGTGGGTGACTTTGGTGTCCATCGTAGAATGACTCTCGGAATTCTATTCCGTTTCCCCCATGAAATCGTTGCGCAGACTACTTGCCATCGCCCTGCTGGGGCTCGCCGCCTTGGCGGGCTACGCGGCGTGGTACGTCAGTACCGCGGTGCGCATGCAGGCCGTGCCTGTGGAATTCGAGATTCCGGCCGGTAGCGGATTGCGTGCAGCGATCCGGCACATGGAGCGGGCCGGCGTCGAGCCCGGGCGTTTGCGTTTCGAACTGCTGGCTCGCGCCGCCGGGAGAGCCGGCGCCATCAAGGCCGGAAACTACGAAATTTCGTCGGGCATCACGCCGCTGGAGCTGCTCGACCAGATCACGCGCGGACTGGTCACCCAGGCGGAGATCACGTTCATCGAGGGCTGGACCTTTCTCCAGTTGCGCGTGGCGCTGGACCAGAGCCCGGACCTGCGCCACGACAGCCGGGGCATGAGCGACGCGGCACTGCTCGAGCGGATCGGGGCGAGCGAAAGCCATCCCGAGGGTCTTTTCTTCCCGGACACTTACCTGTTCGCGCGCCATTCCAGCGATCTGGCGGTACTGCGCCGCGCCTACCACGCCATGCAGCGACACTTGGCGCAGGAGTGGCGGCAGCGCGCAACCGACCTGCCGTACAAGACGCCTTATGATGCCCTCATCCTCGCGTCGATCGTGGAGAAGGAAACCGGCCGGGGCACCGATCGCGGCGAGATCGCCGGCGTACTGGTGAACCGGCTGCGCATCGGCATGGCCCTGCAGACGGATCCCGCGGTGATCTACGGGCTGGGCGAGCGATTCGACGGCAATTTGAAGCGCGCGCACCTGACAACGGACGGTCCCTACAACACCTACACGCGGCGGGGCCTGCCCCCGACGCCCATCTCGCTGCCAGGCCTGGCAGCAATGCGCGCCACGTTGCAGCCGGACCGGACCAAGGCGCTGTACTTCGTGTCCCGCGGCGACGGCACCACCCAGTTCTCGCGCAGCCTCGAGGAGCACAATCGCGCGGTGTCAAAATACCAGTTGCAACCGAGGAAGAAATGACTCGCGGACGATTCGTCACGCTGGAGGGCGTCGATGGCGCCGGCAAGTCCACCCACGTGGCGTGGATCGCGGAGCGCCTGCGCGCGTCGGGGCACAGGCTGTTGGTGACGCGCGAGCCGGGCGGCACGCCGCTTGCCGAACGTCTGCGCGAGCTGGTGCTTACCGAGCCGATGGAGCCGATCGCCGAGACCATGCTGCTGTTCGCGGCGCGGGCGGACCATGTGAGACGCGAGATCGAACCCGCGCTGGCGGCGGGGACCTGGGTGCTGTGCGATCGGTTCACCGATGCCACCTTCGCGTATCAGGGCGGCGGGAAGGGCGTCCCGGCGGAGCTGATCGCGCACCTCGCCCAGGTGTCGCATAACGGGTTGTTGCCCGACCTGACACTGGTGTTCGACTGCCCCTACGAGATCAGCCGCGAGCGCCTGCGACGGGCTGCGCGGGAGCCCGATCGCTTCGAACGGGAGGACCGGCCGTTCTTCGAGCGGGTACGCCAAGCGTATCTCGCATTGGCGCACACGGATCCCGAGCGCATCAGGGTGATCGACGCAGGCGGGCCTGAGGACAAAGTTAAGAAACTGATACAAGATGAGATCTCAGATATATGATTAATAGCATCTTTCCGTGGAACAAAACGCTCTGGGAAGAGCTTCGGGAAAAGCAGGAACGAACGCCTCACGCGATCCTGCTGCACGGTCCGCAGGGTATTGGAAAGCTGGCGCTGGCAGAGCAGCTTGCGCAAAGCCTGCTCTGCGAGGAACCGGACCGGGCGCGAGTCCCGTGCGGGAAATGTGACGGTTGTCGCTGGTACCTGGCCGGGACGCATCCGGATTTCCGCAGGATCGAGCCCGAATCGATGGCGCGCAGGCCCGAAGCGCAAGAGCCGGACGATGCCGCAAAGCCCTCGACAAAGACCGCGAAGCCCAGCACCGAGATCAAGGTAGAGCAGATCCGCGCGCTGGACGACTTCCTGAACCTGCGGTCGCACCGCGATGGCCGCAGGGTCACGCTGGTGCATCCGGCCGAGGCCATGAACCCGAACGCAGCCAATGCGCTCCTCAAAGGCCTGGAGGAGCCGCCTGGGCGTGCTTTGTTCCTGCTGGTGTCGCACCGGCCAGCGTTGCTCCTCGCGACCATCCGCAGTCGCTGCGTAGCGGTCCCGGTGCCGTTACCCGAGCCCCAAGCAGCGCAGGCGTGGCTCGAATCGCAAGGCGTGCAGGATGCCCGGACCTGGCTTGCATTCGCCAGCGGCGCACCTTTGCGGGCGCTGAGCCATTCCCAGGGGTCCGGCGGGTCCCTCATGCGGCTCCGGCAAGCACTGGGGTCAGGTTCCCTTGAGGCGCTGGCCGCCGTCAACGACAGGGCGCAGCTCGAGGAACTTGCCGAGTCGTTACAGAAGTTCGCCCTGGACAAGGCCATGGCGACTTACTGCGGTGTGACTCGGTTCGGACCCGCGAAGCCGTCGCGCCAAGGCTTGGCGTGGTTGCGATATGCGAGGCAGATGGGGCGGAACAGGGCTCTAGCCAGCCATCCGTTGAATCCCCGGTTATTCGCCGCGGAGATGCTTAGGGAGATGCCGAAGGAGTGAGTGGGAGGCCGGGATCAATCTAACCGGCGAATATTTAACATAATACACAATGTACAACAACTATTCGGCGCGACCCCGTCAATTCCAACGCTTGGCGGGAGGAACCGGAAGCCGCGCCACCGGGATCCCTTCATCCACCAGCGCGTCATGCTCTTCGTCGCTCGCCTGCCCGCGGATCATGCGCGCCGGGGCCTCTTGGTAGTAGATGCGGCGCGCTTCCTCCGGAAACGCGGTCCCCACGTCCTCAGAACGCGTCAGGATCTCGTCCAGCAGCCTGGAGTAGAGCTTTCGCGCCACAGCCAGCGGGCCCTGCCCGCCTTCGGGCGTGTCGGCCGGGCGAGACGCCCCGGTATTGAAGCGGGTGGCTGACGGGACGCGCGCAACTTCGTGCCCGCCGCAGGACGGGCAGCCGACCAGGCCCCTGGACTGCTGCACGGCGAACTCGTCGGCCGAGGCAAACCACCCCTCGAACCGATGCCCTGCGCCGCATTGCAGGTCGAAGATCTTCACGCCGAAGATTCTATTACGATTGCGAAATCATGCCGTCCGACCGCATTGAAGGCAAATGGATCGACCTGTTCGCGGACGTCTTCGCGCGCTGCAAGGTGGCGCCCGGCGATGCCTGCGCCATTCTGTCGGAGTCGCAATCCCGCGAGCTGAATGTCCGCCTTGCCGAACTGGCCCTGCACAAGCTCGCCGCGCGGCCGTTCCACGTAGTCGTTCCCACCCCGCGCCAGCAGGCACCTGTGCCGATTCGCTCCACCGGCGCTTCGGTGGCGCTGCAGGGTCAAGGGCCGGCCCTGCAGGCTCTGGCGGCCTCCACGTTCGTCGCCGACTGCACGCTGGAAGGTCTGATGCATGCCGCGGAGTTGCCGGCGATCCTCAAAGGCGGCGCCCGCGTTCTGTACATCTCCAACGAGCACCCGGAGGTGCTCGAGCGGCTGGCGCCCTCCTCTGCCGACGAGCAGAAGGTGAGGGCGGGCATGCGCCTGCTGAAACAGGCCCGGCTGATGAAGGTAACTTCCAGCGCCGGTACCGATCTTTCGATCGGCGTCGAGGGCGCGCGAGTCGGCGGCGTCTGGGGCTATACGGAAAAGCCGGGAACGCTGTCCCACTGGCCGGGCGGGCTGTGCCTGTGCTTCCCGAGATCCGGCAGCGTGAACGGAACCCTGGTGATGGCGCCCGGCGACCTGAACCTCACTTTCAAGCGCTACGCCGAATCGGCGGTACGCCTCGACATCGAGAACGACTATGTCACGCGCATATCGGGCGATGGGCTGGACGCCGAACTGATGCGCGAGTACTTCGCCGCCTGGGGCGACCGCGAGGCCTACGCCGTGTCGCACGTCGGCTGGGGCATGAATGAGCGCGCGCGCTGGGACGCGCTCGTCCTGTACGACCGTGCCGACGTGAACGGCACCGAGCAGCGCGCGTTCGCCGGCAACTTTCTCTACTCCACGGGGGCCAACGAGGTCGCCGGGCGGCACACGTTGGGGCACTTCGACCTGCCCTTTCGCCATTGCACGGTTGAACTCGATGGCAAGGCAGTCGTGCGCGAGGGGAAGCTCGCCGCGTGAGCACGCTGTTGTTCCTGCACGGCGTCGGCGGCGGCCACGCCGCCTGGGACCGGCAGATCCCCTACTTCACCGCGCGCGGCCATCGGGCCCTCGCCTGGGACCAACCGGGATATGGCGGTGCACCCCTGGTGGTGCCCTACGACCTGGACCAGGTCGCCGCAGCGCTAAAGCACCGGATCGGGAACGAACCCGTGGTGCTGGTCGGCCACAGCATGGGGGGCTTTGTCGCGCAGGAGGCGTACGCGCGATTTCCCGCACTCATCCGAGGCCTCGCGCTGTGCTTTACCAGCGCCGCGTTCGGCGGCGCTGGCAGCGACTTCGCGCGCCAGTTCGTGGCCGCACGCGTCGCCCCGCTGGAGCAGGGAAAGACCATGGCCGAGATCGCCGCGCGCTTGATGCCCTCGATGCGCGGCGGCCGCTCGGATCCGGCGGGACTGGCACTCGCCGAGCGCATCATGGGGGGCATTCCCCCTGAGACCTATCGCAAAGCCGTGCACCTGCTCACCACATTCGATCGGCGTGCGGAATTGGCCGCCATCCGGGTTCCCACGCTGCTCGTAGCCGGAAGCGACGACCGGGTGGCCCCGGCCGCGGTCATGGAGCGGATGGCGCAGAAGGTACCCGACGCCGAATACGTGCTGCTCGAGGGCTGCGGCCACCTCGGTCCGATGGATCAGCCCGACCGGTTCAACGAGACGCTCGCGCAATTCCTCGAGCGCCACCAGTTGTAAGGACGCCGATGGACACCAGAATGCCGCAGACCGATCCGCGTTACGCCGTCGCCGGCTCGAACTTTCCCTTGAACGGCAAGCAAAAGGCCCTGCTCGCGCTGGTGGAGGAACTTGGCCCGCGCTTTGCCGAGCGGGCGGAGCGCTATGACCGTGAGGCGAGCTTTCCCTTCGAGAACTACGCTGACTTGCGCGCGGCAGGCTTGCTCGGCTTGTGCGTGCCGGAGAAATTCGGCGGCCAGGGCGCGGACCTGAAAACCTATGCCCTGGTGTCCGCCACACTGGGCAAGTACTGCGGCGCCACCGCCCTCACCTTCAACATGCACGCCTGCTCCACCCTCTGGCCCGGGATCCTCGCCGACGACCTGGACATGACGAACGAGCAGCGGGCCGAGCACGAGAAGCGCCGCGCGGTGCATTTCGAGCGGGTGGTCAAACAGGGCGCGGTGTACGCGCAACCGTTTTCGGAGGGCAGCGCGGCTGCCGCCGGCAAGGCGCCGTTCGGCACCACGGCGGCGAAAGTCGAGGGCGGCTGGCGGGTGAACGGCAAGAAGATCTTCGCCTCGCTCGCCGGCGCCGCCCACTACTACGGCGTGCTGTGCACGGAGGACAAGCCCGAGCTCTCCATGCGCGATACGCTCTACCTGGCCGTGCCCGGCGACGCGCCAGGGCTCACCGTGACAGGTGACTGGGACCCGCTCGGCATGCGCGGCACGGTGTCGCGCAACCTCCTGTTCCAGGACGTGTTCGTGCCCGAAGACGGCGCGATGATGCCGCGCGGCGTGTATTTCCAGGCCGCCAGCCGCTGGCCGCACATGTTCACCACGCTCTCGCCCACGTACATGGGCATCGCCATCGCCGCCTACGAGTTCACTGTCAAGTATCTGCGCGGCGAGGTGTCCGGAATGCCGCCGGTGAAGCGGCGCATGTATCCGACCAAGCAGATCGCCGTGGCAGAAATGTGGGTGACACTCGAGCAGACGCGCGCCTTGTTCCTGCGCATGCTGGAGGACGCGCGCGTCGATCCGCCCAAGGACGCGCGCCTGCGCGCCTACGCCGCGCAGTACACGATCATGGAGAACGCGAACGATATCTGCCGGCTCGCCATCCGCACTTGCGGCGGCCAGTCGATGCTCAAGTCCCTGCCGCTCGAGCGGCTGTACCGCGACTCGCGCTGCGGCGCGCTGATGCTTCCCTGGACCGCCGAGCTGTGCCTCGATCGCATCGGGCGCGAGGCCCTGTACGAACCCGGCGAAGACGACTGAATTGAATCTCTCCCGGATCATCGAGCACTGGGCCGGGCAAAGCCCGGACAAGGTCGCCCTGCGCTTCGAGGGCGCCGACTGGTCCTACGCCGAACTGTGGCGACGCATCGTCGCCACATCGCGCGCCCTGGATCTCGCCAAGGGCGATCGCATCGCCTGGCTGGGCTACAACCACCCAGACATGCTGGTGCTGATGTTCGCGGCGGCGCGCCTGGGCGCGATCCTGGTTCCCCTCAATTGGCGCCTGACTGCCGCGGAGCACCGAGAGGTCCTGCGCGACTGCGATCCTCGCCGGTTGTTCAGCGATACGCATTTTGCGGATGCGGCGCGCGCGCTGGGTGTCCCCATGGGGCGCCTCGATGAAATCATCGACGCGCCAATGGTCGGCACCGACGACGACGAGTTGCTCATCGTCTATACCTCCGGCACGACGGGCCGGCCCAAGGGTGCGGTGCTGACGCAGTCCGCGTTGCTCTGGAACGGCTACAACGCCATTCACGCCCACGATCTCGGGCAGGCAGACCATGTCCTCAGCCCGTTGCCGATGTTCCATGTCGGGGGATTGAACAACCAGACTGTCCCTGCCCTGCTCGCCGGCGCGACCGTCACGCTGCACCGGAGGTTCGAGCCGGGACTCTGGCTGTCGGACGTGCAAGCCGCGAAGCCGACGTTGTCGCTGCTGGTGCCCGCCGCGATGCAGGCGGTCATCGGGCACGCGGCCTGGGGCGGAACCGACCTGAGCTCTCTGAAGTTGCTCAATACGGGATCCATGGTGGTGCCCGAATCCCTGATTCGCGCGTTCCACGCGCGCGGCGTGCCCGTGGGGCAGATCTATGGCTCGACGGAAACCTCGCCCGTCGCGGTGGTGCTCCTCAGGCAGGATGCGGCACGCAAGATCGGCAGCGCGGGCAAGCCCGCGTTGCATTGCGAGGTAAAGCTCGTGGACGGAGAAATTCTGGTGCGCGGGCCGAACGTCATGCGTCGGTACTGGAACGACCCGGTAGCCACCACGCAGGTGCTCGACGCGACAGGCTGGTTTCGCACCGGCGACCTGGCGCGCATCGACGAAGAGGGCTTCTACTGGATCATGGGCCGCTCGAAGGATGTGATCATTTCGGGCGGCGAGAATATTTATCCC
>DASTTC010000074.1:0-4084 GCA_035760345.1 Burkholderiales bacterium
GTTCTCTGGATAACAGTGCCGCAGAACATTCAGGAATCGATCAGCTTCTCGATATCCTCTATCCGGCGAACGCATACGTATTCACGGTTGTATCCGAGCACTCCCTTGTCACGGAGTTGGTTGAGGATCGTACTCACAACCGGTCTGCTCGCGCCAACGAGGTCGGCCAACTCCTGTTGCGTGAGGCGAAGGTGTTGTCCGAAGCCATGATTGCAACGCGTCGCGAACCCTCCTGACAACTCGCGGAAAGTCTCGGCTAGCCGTGCCTCGGTTCGTTTGAACGCGAAGCTTTCGAGCCTGCGTTCCATCTGGCGCTGGCGCAACGCGAGAAGCGAGACAAAGTCCCAGGCGACCGCGGGGTGGTGCAGCAACAGGCGTCGCCACTCGTCGATCGGCGCTCGCCAGATGGCAACGGTTCCCTTCGCCCTCGCCGTGTCTTCGGCTGCGGTGACGCCACTCAGAGCGGGGCCGAAGAAGTCCCCCGCCACCAACGCCGCCGTGGTGAGAGTCGCGCCGTCATGGCTGACCCTGGCGACGGTCACCTGCCCATCGAGCACGCAAAAGACGGTTCGCCCGGAATCGCCTTGCCGGTAGATTGTGCCGCGGTGTGCAATCGCCACAATCCGAGCCGTCGGACAGTCGCGACGCAGGTCCTCTGGTGGAATTCCTGCCAGAAGCGGGCACCCTTTCAAGGCGCTGTCCGCGGGCGAACGCGTGCTGATCATTTGCGATTCTCCTACAGGCAAGAGCGCGGCACTGTCATCTAGAGAACAGCGAAGTTCTGTTCGGCCTGTCAGATTGCGGGCGCACTCCCAATGCGGGAGCTTCGGCGCGGCGATTCCGCGAGAACCGACAGGAGACCAAGATGAACAGAGCCTATCTCGAGATCACGATGAAGGTGCCCGCGAAGGATCGCGTGAAGGCCGGCGCCGTCTACTCGAAGTACAAGGACCCGTTTCTCGCGACGATTCCCGGCGCGCAATCCAAGGAGCTCCTCCTGCGTGAAGAGGATGTGCAGGTGCTTCATGGGTTCGATTCACGAGCCGCGGCAGAAAGCTACCTGAAGAGCGCGCTGTTCGGCAACGATGTCGTGAGAGAGCTGAAGCCCTACCTCTCGGCGGATCCGGAGGTCCGGGTTTACGAACGCCAGTAGAACGCCATCAACCTGACGACCGCGGAAGGAGAAGAACATGAGACAGGCGTTGACGCCACGGAGGAGCCGTCTCCTGGACATTCAGGGGTTCGACTCCGTCGACCGGCAGGAGCTCGCGCGCGTCGCCCCTTGGTTGCGCCTGACCTTTGGGCTGTGCACTTTGCTCGGCGGCCTGGGGACCGTCCTGGCGTCGCCCGCCATCCTCCTCGTGCTCGCGCTTGTCGCGGCGTTTGCGGCGGCATCACCCGTGCACCCATTCGACCTCATCTACAACTATGGTATCCGCCGCCTGACCGGGACCGGTCCGCTGCCCAGGCGTGGCGTGCCGGCCCGTTTCGGTTGTGGCATGGGCGCCGTATTCCTGGTGGTCACGGCTTGGGCGTTCTCGACCGGACACGCAGTCGCCGGCTACGCGCTCGGCGGCGTGCTCACGTGCGTGGTGTTTCTCGTCAGCACGACGGATATCTGCATCCCGTCGATGATCTACCGGTCGATCTTCGGCTGGCCGCCTGCCCGCGATGCGCAAAGGGAAGGATGATCGCCATGGAGCTTCGAGCAGACTTCGCCCGCCGCGAGGTGGTGCTTCCGGGTGACGAGGCGTGGCGGCCGTCGCCGATGGCCGGGGCCGAGCGCTGCGTGCTGGATCGCATCGGCGAGGAGGCCGCGCGCGAGACGTCGATCGTCCGCTATGCCGCCGGGGTGCGTACCCACGGCGACGTCGAGGAGTTCCTCGTGCTCGCCGGCAGCTGTCACGACGACGATGGCGACTACCCGGAGGGCACCTACGTGCGCAACCCGATCGGAACAGCGCACGCGTCGTGGGCCGGTCCCGACGGTGCAGTGCTATTCGTCAAGCTGCACCAGTTCATCGCGGCCGATACCCGGTGCGTGGTGATCGACACTCGCGCGGCGCGTTGGCACTCGGGCGTGGTGCCCGGCCTCACCGTGCTGCCGCTCCACGAGCACGACCCTGAGCACGTCGCGCTGGTGCGGTGGGCGCCGTCGACCAGGTTCAGCCGGCATCACCATTGGGGCGGCGAGGAGATCCTCGTGCTGGAGGGTGTGTTCGAGGACGAGCACGGCACGTACCCCAAGGGCAGCTGGCTGCGCAGCCCGCACCTGTCGGAGCACAACCCGTTCACCGGGCCTGACGGCGCGCTGATCTACGTGAAGACCGGCCACCTCGCCGCCTTTGTTCGGGGACGAGGGGTTCGATCGGTTGGGCGCCGGACCTAGGCCGGGCGGTTCGGGCAGTCCGGCTTGGTGCAATCGGCGTACAGCGCGAGCGAATGGCCGTGCAGCTCGAAGCCGCGCTTGCGCGCCACCTCGCTCTGGCGCTGCTCGATCTCGGCGTCGAAGAACTCCTCGACGCGCCCGCACTGCAGGCATACCAGGTGGTCGTGGTGCCCGCCCTGGTTGAGCTCGAACACCGCCTTGCCGGTCTCGAAATGCTGGCGCGACAGGAGCCCCGCTTGCTCGAACTGCGTGAGCACCCGGTAGACGGTGGCCAGGCCGATGTCGATGCCTTCGGCGATCAGGCTGCGGTAGACGTCCTCCGCCGAGAGGTGGCGCACCTTGCTGTTCTCGAAGAGCTCCAGCACCTTGCGCCGGGGCAGGGTGGCCTTGAGGCCGATGTCCTTCAGGCTCTGTGCCGAGCTCATCGATTATCATTATAAGCAGATGTCCCGCGCGCTCCTGTTCGCCCTTGCGCTGCTCGTGGCCGGCTGCGGTTGGCTGGCGCCTTATCGCATCGATATCCAGCAGGGCAACTACCTCTCGCAGGAGATGGTGGCGCAGCTCAAGCGCGGCATGACCAAGGACCAGGTGCGCTTCGTCCTCGGCACGCCGCTGGTCACCGATATCTTCCACGCCGAGCGCTGGGACTACGTGTACCAGCTCGACCGGCCCGGCCAGCCGCGCGTGCAGCGGCGTCTCGCGGTGTTCTTCGACGACGGCAAGCTGGACCGGCTCGAGGGCGACATCGCGCCCGCCGCGCAGAGCAAGGCCGAGGCCCGATGAAAGTGGCGATCGCCGGGGCGGGCGGGCGCATGGGACGCGCGCTGATCGAGGCCGTGGTGGCGGATCCGGCGCTCGAGTTGGCGGTGGCGCTCGATGC
The DNA here is from genome assembly GCA_035760345.1 of Burkholderiales bacterium. Taxonomy (GTDB): domain Bacteria; phylum Pseudomonadota; class Gammaproteobacteria; order Burkholderiales; family SG8-39; genus JAABQT01. The sequence goes on from DASTTC010000074.1 coordinate 3,270, forward strand.
CGCCGGCAGCCCGGCGCTGGGCCAGCCGGCGGGCGAGCTGAAGATCGGCTCGGATCTCGGCGCGCTGAGCGGCGCCGACGTGCTGATCGATTTCACGCGCCCGGAGGGCACGCTGGCGCATCTGGATGCGTGCCTTCGGCATGGCAAGGCCCTGGTTATCGGCACGACTGGATTCAGCGAGTCGCAAAGGGCACGCATCGCGCAAGGCGCCAAGCGCATTCCGATCGTGCAGTCGCCGAACTTCGCCATCGGCGTGAACGTCGTGTTCCGCCTGGCGCAAACCGCCGCTGCGGCGCTGGGCGATGATTACGATGTGGAGATCGTCGAGGCGCACCATCGCCACAAGGTGGACGCGCCCTCCGGCACGGCCTTGAAGCTGGGCGAATTGGTCGCCGCAGCGCTCGGCCGGGAATTGGCCAAGGTGGCCACGCACGGTCGCGCCGGTGACACGGGGGAGCGTCCCGCCAAGGCGATCGGCTTCCACGCCATTCGCGGCGGCGATATCGTCGGCGAGCATACGGTGATCTTCGCGGGCGCTGGCGAACGGGTCGAGGTCACCGTGCGCTCGCAGAGCCGCATGACCTATGCCGGGGGCGCCTTGCGGGCGGCCAAGTGGCTGCGGGGACACGCGCCGGGTCTGCACGACATGTTCGACGTCCTTGGCCTGAAGTAACCGGCGCGGTATAATTCGGCGCTCTGACGAGCGGGAGGGGCGTGCGCCTCTTCCGCTTTTTCACATCTAAATCCGGGAGTTCCGCTTTGCCTGCGCTCGAATCCGCCGTCCTCGTCCTCGCCGACGGGACGGTGTTTCGGGG
>DASTTC010000075.1:0-7382 GCA_035760345.1 Burkholderiales bacterium
AGCATTTCTACCAGATCGGCGCGGCACTTGAGCACGGCGCGCTGGTTGATCGAGCCCTTGTCGGTGATCTCGCCCGCGTCGATGGAGAGCGGTCCTGCGAGGAGCACCGCCCGCGCGATGCGGTTGCTGCTGCCCGTCGCGCGCGCGGCGAGCGTATCGAGCAGCGCCTGCAGGTCCGGATCCTTCGCGCCCGGTCGGGGAATGACAAGCGCGCAGACCTCGTCCCGGTCATGGCCGGCGATCACGGCATCCTGCACCCACGGATCGCCCGCAGCGATCACCTGCGCGCGCAGCGGGCCCACACTCACCCAGGTCCCGGTGGTGAGCTTGAAGTCCTCGGCGATGCGGCCGTCGAATTCCAGGCCCTGCGCCGGGTCCTGCGGGTCGATGAAGCGCAGCGCGTCGCCCGTGCGGTAGTAGCCCTCCTCGTCGAACGCCGCGCGCGTGAGCTCGGGCTGGCGCCAGTAGCCCGGCGTGATGCTCGGGCCCCGGAAGCGCGCTTCGAGCTTGTCGGCGACGGGCGCGAGCTTCATTTCCAGCCCGTCCACCGGCAGGCCCACGGTGCCGGCACGGGTCGCGCCGCGATTGGTGCTCATGGCAAAGGGCGCGGTTTCGGTCGCACCGTAGCCCGTGATCCACAGGATGCGCTCGCCGCAGGTCTGTACGGCGAGTTCCTCGTAGGCCTGCCACACCGCCTGCGGCAGCACGGCGGCGGCGTACTGCATGAGGCCGAGCCGGCTGAAGAAGCTGCGCCGCAGGGTTTCGTCCGCGCGCAGGTACGGCAGCAGCGCCTCGTAGCCGCGCGGCACGTTGAAGTACACCGTCGGCGCGACCTCGCGCAGGTTACGCACCGTCTTCTCGATCAGGGCCGGCACCGGCCTGCCTTCGTCCATGTACAACGTGCCGCCGTTGTAGAGCGTGATGCCGATGTTGTGGTTGCCGCCGGCCGTGTGATGCCACGGCAGCCAGTCGACCAGCACGGGCGGTACTTCCGCCAGGTAGGGCAGAGCCTGCGCCAGCATCTGCTGGTTCGCGCACCACATGCGCTGGGTGTTGATGACCGCCTTGGGCTGGCCGGTGGAGCCGGAGGTGAAAAGGAGCTTGGCGATCGTATCGGATCCGGTGCGGGCATGCGCCTCGTCGATGCGCGCCGAAGGTTCGGCGTCGGGTACGGTGCCGTAGAGGACCTCCGTGCCTTTCGGCACGGCCGCCGCCACCGCTTTCGCATAGCGCGCCTCATCTTGCGCGAACACCAATCCCGGCGTCGCCAGGCCGATGACCTGGCGCAGCTTCGAGTGGTCCTCAGACAGCAGCGAGTACGCGGGCGACACCGGCGCGACGCACACCCCGACATGCACGGCGCCGAGCGTGAGCAGCAGGTGCTCGAGCGAGTTCTCCGACAGGATCGCGAGCGGCCGCTCGGCTGACAGGCCGCGCTCGAGCAGCGCCTGCCCGATGCGCCGCGCGCGCGCGTAGGTCTCGCCGTACGCCAGGGTACGCCAGCCGCCCGCCGGGTCGCGCTGCGCGGCGAGAATTCGCTCCGGCGACTCGCGCGCCCAGCGCTCCAGGCGCTCGGTGATATTGCGCGGATAGGGCCCCAGCACGTGCGGTGAGCGCAGGAACACCGCGCCGTCGTCGCGCCGCATCACCGAGACATCCGCGGCGCCGAGCGGCACCCGGCGCAGCGGCGACGCGCTCATCCGGCCAGCTTCTCCAGCAGGCGCAGCAGCTCGCGCCGCTCGGCGGCGGACAGCACCGCCGCGCGCCGCTGCTCCTCGGCCACGACGGCGCGCTTCATGGCGCCCAGGAGCTTCTCGCCGCGCGGTGTGAGGTGCACGCCCCAGGAACGGCCGTCGTTCGGCCGGCGCCGGCGCACCGCCAGGCCGCGCGCCTCCATCCAGTCTGTGAGCATCATGGCCCCGGAGCGCGCGATGCCGAGCACCTGCCCCAGCGCCGACTGGCCGATGCCGGGATTGGCGCCGACGATCACCAGGGCGGTGAAGCGGGGCGGCGTGATGTCCTGGCCGCGCGTGGCTGCGTGGAAGGCAAGGAACATGCCGACCTGCGCGCGCCGCAGCGCGTAGCCGAGCAGGCTGTCGAGCACGTCGTAGTCGAGCTCGGCCACGCGCGCGATGGGCGCGAGCGTGCGCGGGCGGTGGGGTGATGGGAGCCTTTTCATCGTTGACCGGCAGATTGTAATGGTCTATAACAGTCCGCAGCGAACGACCTCTTGGAGGAGGAGATCCCATGACGCAGCGCATCAAACGAGCCGGCGTCAACCGCCGGCGCTTTATCGCTGGCGCGGCGGCGGCCGGTGGCATCGCCGGCGCCCCGCTCGTTCTGCGCTTCGCCCACGCGGCGGAAGTGACGCTCAAGCTGGGCCACATGCTGCCGCCCGTCTCGCTCGCGCACCGGCGCATGTTCGCGCCCTGGGCCGAAAAGGTGAAGCAGGAGTCCGGCGGGCGCATCGACGTGCAGATCTTTCCCGGCATGTCGCTCGGCGGCCGGCCGCCCGATCTGGTGGACCAGGTGCGGGACGGCATTTCCGACTTTACCTGGGCCCTGCCGAATTATCAGGCCGGCCGCTTCCCGGTCCTCGAAACCTGGACGTTGCCGTTCCTGATCACGACCGGAGAGCAGACCGCCCAGGCGGTGGACGAGTACATGCGCACGCACGGCAAGGCGGAGTTCGATTTCGTGCAGCCGCTCGCGTGGTGGTGCCACGGGCCGGCGATTTTCATGACCAAGAGTGCGCCGATCTCGCGCATGGCGGACCTGAAGGGCCTGCGCATCCGCGCGGGCAGCCAGAACATCGTGAAGACGCTGGGGCTGCTGGGCGCGAACCCGCAGTCTTACCCCGTGACGGAGCTGGTGACCCAGCTCTCCAAGGGTACCAGCCAGGGCGCGGTGATCCCCTACGAGATCGTGCCCGCCTTCAAGCTGCACGAGCTGCTCGACAACTTTTCCGAGCTCGAGAAGGGCGCGCGGCAGTTCTACACCTTCCCCTTCCTGTTCGCGATGAACAAGAAAAAGTACGAAAGCCTGCCGGACGACCTGCGCAAGGTGATCGACGCCAACTCGGGGCCCGCGCTGTCGCGCAAGTTCGGCGCCGACTTCGACTTCGGCGATCGCTTCGGCCGCGGCCTGTGCGAGAAGGCGGGCGCCCGGTTCTCGACGGTTCCCGCGGCGGAGGTCGCGCGCTGGCGGGCGGCCTGCGAGCCGGTCGCGCAGGAATGGATCGCAACCCTGAACCAGCGCAATCTCGACGGCGTCAAGCTGGTCGCCGTAGCCAACGCCCTGGTCGACAAGTACGCCAAGTCAGCCTGATCGTTGACCGCGCCTTCCGGGCCGCGTCGGGCATCGCCGCTGCCCTGGCGGTGCTCGGCGCGGTCATCCTGTCCGCGGCGGCGCTGATCGTCGTGTGGTCGGTGCTGCTGCGTGCGTTCACGGGAGGCCAGGTGCAGGGCGATTTCGAGATCGTCTCGGTCGCCAGCGGCATCGCCATCCTGCTGTTCCTGCCCCACTGCCAGGCCAGGCGCGGACACGTCACGGTGGACGTTTTTACCGGCTGGCTGCCGCCGGCGGTGCTGCGCCGCATCGAGCTGCTGTGGTCGTGCGCGCTCGCCGTCGCGGCGGCGCTGCTCGCCTGGCGGCTCTGCGCCGGTCTCGCGGAAGCCTGGAGCCGCAACGACGTCAGCATGATCCTGCACATTCCGCTCACCTTGGTGTTCGCCGCGGCCGTGATCGGCGTCGCGGGAACCTCGATCCTGGCGCTGCTGCAGGTCCTGGCAGCAGGATCCCCGGACAAATCCGCCCGCGAGCGATGAGCCCGGCCGGCATCGGCGGAGCGATGATCGCCTGCCTGGCCGTGCTGATGGTCCTGCGCATGCCGATCTTTCTCGCCATGGCGGCGGCGGGGGCGGCCGGCTACGTCCTGCAGGTCGGGGCGGCGCCGCTGCTCGCCTATCTCAAGGGGTCGATCGTCTCGCTGTTCGTGTCCTACGACTATTCCATCGTGCCCCTGTTCCTGATGATGGGCCACTTCGCCGGCCGCGCCGGGATCAGCGCCGACCTGTTCGCGACGGCCAACGCCTGGGTCGGCCACCGCCGCGGCGGGCTCGCCATGTCGACGATCCTCGGCTGCGGCGCGTTCGGCGCGATCTGCGGCTCGTCGATCGCCACCGCCACCACCATGGCCGCGGTCGCGCTGCCGGAGATGCGCCGGCACGGCTATTCGGGGGCGCTCGCCAGCGGCACGCTCGCCGCCGGCGGCACGCTCGGAATCCTGATTCCGCCTTCGATCGTGCTCATCATCTACGCCATCCTGACGGAGCAAAACGTGGTGAAGCTGTTCGTCGCCGCCGTGGTGCCGGGGCTGCTCGCGATCGTCGGCTATCTGGCGGCGATCAGCGTCTACGTGCGGCTTTTCCCCGCGGAAGGGCCCGTGGGCAGCCGCCTGCCGCTCGCCGCGCGCCTGCGCTCGCTGCAGCGCGTCGCGCCCGCGCTGGCTATCTTCCTGGCGGTGTTCGTCGGAATCTACAGCGGTTTCTTCACCCCCACCGAGGGTGCCGCCCTCGGCGCCGTCGTCACGGGCGCCTACGCCGTGCTGTCGGGCCGGCTCGGGCTGCGCGGCTTCGTCGAAACCAGCCTCGAGACGGCGATGGCCACCGGGTTCATCTTCGCCATCGTGTTCGGCGCCGATCTTTTCAACGTGGCGCTGGCCTTGACGCGCATGCCGCAGCAGATGGCCGAGTGGATCGGCGGCGCCGGGATCGCGCCCTACGCCGTCCTGCTGGTCCTGATCGCCGGCTACATGCTGCTCGGGTGCGTCATGGACAGCCTGTCCATGATCCTGCTCACGGTCCCGATCCTGTTCCCGGCGTTCATGGCGCTCGACTTCGGCCTGGCGCCGGAGGCGCAGGCGCTGTGGTTCGGCATCCTGACGCTGATCGTGGTGGAGCTCGGCATGATCACGCCGCCCGTGGGCATCAACCTGTTCGTCATCGCGGCGCTGGCGCGCGACGTGCCGACTCGCGACCTGTATCGCGGGGTGTCGCCGTTCATCGCCGCGGAGATCCTGCGCGTCGGCCTGATCGTGGCGTTCCCCGCGCTGAGCATCTGGCTGGTACAGCGGATCTACGGCTAGCGGCGGTGTTCGCCTAGGCCGGCTGCTTGGGGCGCGCGAGCTGCGCGCCCGGCCACTGCTCGTGGTGCGCGCGGCGGTATTGCGGCGGCAGCTCGAGCGTCACCCCGAAGCGCTCCGCGGCGTGCCACACCCAGCGCGGATCGTCGAGCATGGCGCGCGCCAGCGCCACCATGTCGGCCCGGCCCGCGGCGAGGATGTCTTCGGCCTGTTGCGGCTCCACGATCATGCCCACGGCCATCGTCGCCATCCCCGAGCCGCGGCGCACCTGCTCGGCGAGGTGCACCTGGTAGCCCGGTACGACCTTGATTCTCTGGTGCGGCACCGCGCCGCCGCTCGACACGCACACGTAGTCGAAGCCGATTTTCTTCAACTCTTTGGCGTAGGCAACCGCGTCCTGCGCCTCGAAGCCGCCCGGCGCCCAGTCGCTCGCGGTAATGCGCGCGCCGAGCGCCTTGTCGCGCGGCCAGGACTCGCGCAGCGCGCGCGCGAGCTCGAGCGGCGCGCGCATGCGGTTCTCCAGGCTGCCGCCGTAGGCGTCAGTGCGCTTGTTGCAGTTGGGCGAGAGGAACTGGTGCAGGAGGTAACCGTGCGCCGAGTGCAGCTCTATGAGATCCAGGTCGATGCGCTTCGCTCGCGCCGCCGACGCGGCGAAGGCGTCGGCAAGCCCGCGGATGTCCGCGGGCGTGAGCTCGCGCGGCATGTGCCAGTCCTGGTCGTAGGGGAGCTCGGAGGGCGCGACAGTCTGCCAGGGCGATTCGCTCGGCCCGAGCGCCTTGCCGCCCATCCACGGTACGTGCGCCGAGCCCTTGCGCCCGGCGTGCCCGAGCTGCACGCCGATCGGCGCCTTGGTGATGCCGCGGTACACCTCGACCGCGCGCTTCATCGCCGCTTCGTTCAGGTCGCTGTACAGGCCCGTGCAGCCGTGCGAGATGCGGCCTTCGCGCGTCACGCCGGTCGCCTCGATGATCGCGAGGCCGGCGCGCGAAACGGCGAGGCTGCCGAGGTGCACGAGGTGCCAGTCGGTCATCGCGCCGTCGGCGGCGCTGTACTGGCACATCGGAGAGACGACGATGCGGTTGGCAAGGGTGATGCCGCCCAGGTCGATGGGCGTGAAGAGCTTCGCGGTCATCAGGACTTCCTGGACTTGGGTTTCTTGGGGAGCGTGGGGACGGCGACGCCGATCAGGCAGTCGCGCGTGACGCGGGCGGCGAGGCGTTCCTCGCTCCAGCCCTCGGTGCCGGCCGGGCGCATCGGCAGGACCATGTAGCGCATGTCGGCGTTGGAGTCGTGCACGCGGATCACCTGCTTCGGCGGCACCTTCAAGCCGAACTCGGCGAGGACTTTTCGCGGCTCGCGCACCACGCGGCTGCGATAGGACCGCGACTTGTACCACTCGGGCGGGATGCCGAGCAGCATGCGCGGGTAGCAGGAGCACAGCGTGCACACGATGACGTTGTGTTCCTTGGCCGTGTTTTCGACCACGATGAGCTTCAGGCCCGGGACTTCGAAGCCGAGTTCCTCCGCCGCCGCGCTGCCGTCGGCGCGCATACGCGCCCCGTAGGCCGGGTCGAGCCAGGCGCGCGCCACCATCGCCGCGCCGCGCTCGGGGCCGCGCGCGCGCATGATCGCCATCGCGCCCGCGATCGCGTCCTCGGTGACGATGCCCTTTGCCACCAGCAGCTCGCGCAAGCTCACTTCCATCAGCTGGAAGTAGGAGTACGGCTCGTAGCGCCCGGCGGCCTTCATGCCTCGATCCAGTGCTGGAAGATCTCGATCTCGATCACGTCGGCGGCGCCGCCCCGGTAGCCGGGCCAGACGTCCTTTTGCTTGAATCGCACTCGGTACAGCGGCTGCTTTGGCAGGCCGTCCCTTTGCTGCGCGAGCTCCTCCGGATTGGGAAACGCGCCGCAATAGCGTTCCACCACCCCGGCGTGGCCGCGGATGTAGAACGGCGTGCGCACATGCCCGAGCGGCGCGGCCCTGCGCACGCGCACGCGGTCGCCGGTTTTGTAAATGGGGACTGTCCCCATTTGTTCAGCGTCGGCCACGCTGCTCCACTTGAGCAAGCTTCTTCGCCAGCTCGTCAGTGGTGATTACGCCGCGCTGGATCATGGTCTGGGTGAGCGAGATCACCCAGCGGTCGTAGTAGCCCATCTTGTCGTAGTCCGCGGGCGGCAGCGACTCGATGTTCTTGCGCAGTTCGTCCACGGTCATGCGCTTGTTGCCGCCGACGACG
>DASTTC010000076.1:0-3783 GCA_035760345.1 Burkholderiales bacterium
GATCTTCCTCCTTCTCCGCGGCAGCGTCGAGCGACTCGAACCCCTGGCGCAGGATCACGTGGCAGGTGGTGCAGGCGCAGGACTTCTCGCAGGCGTGCTCGAGGTCGATGTGCTGCTCGAGCAGCGCATCGAGCACGGACATGCCCGTCGGCGTATCGAACTCGGCGCCCTGCGGGCACAGCGTCGCGTGCGGCAGCACCTTGATCCTTGCCATCTAGAAATCCAGGCTGGCGATCTTGCGGCCGGCGAGCGCCCGTCTCACGCCCGCATCCATGCGCCGCGCCGCGAAGTCTTCGGTTGCCTTGTTGAGGGCTTCGGTGCCGCTGCGCAGCGCGCGGTGGTCGGCCCCGCGCAGCGAGGCCTCGAGGGCGAGCATCCTTGCATCGATGTCGGCGCGCTCCGCCGGCTCGAGCAATGCGCCGTCGGCGGCGAGCGCCGCGCGAATCGCCTCCAACAGGCGCTGCGCATCTACCTGCGCTTCGTGCAGCGCACGGGCCTGCATGTCGTCGCGCGCGTGCTCGTAGGACGCCCGGAGCATCCGCTCTATTTCGCCGTCGTCCAGACCGTAGGAGGGCTTCACCGCCACAGAGGCCTGGACCCCGGTCGCAGCCTCCCGCGCGCTCACCGACAGCAGCCCGTCGGCGTCCACCTGGAACGTGACGCGCACGCGCGCCGCGCCTGCCACCATCGGCGGAATGCCCTTGAGCTCAAAGCGCGCGAGCGAGCGGCAGTCGGCCACCAGCTCGCGCTCGCCCTGCACCACGTGAAAGCTCATGCCGGTCTGGCCGTCCTTGTAGGTGGTGAACTCCTGCGCCCGCGCGGCCGGAATGGTCGAGTTGCGCGGGATGATCTTCTCGGTGAGCCCGCCCATGGTCTCGACGCCGAGCGACAGCGGGATCACGTCGAGCAGCAGCCAGTCCTCGCCCGCCGGCTTGTTGCCCGCCAGCACATTGGCCTGCATGGCGGCGCCGAGCGCCACCACCTTGTCCGGGTCGAGGTTGTTGAGCGGCTCGCGGCGAAACAGTTCGCCCACCGCGCGCTGGATCTGCGGCATGCGCGTGGCGCCGCCGACCATCACCACGCCCTTCACGTCCCCGGGCGCGAGCTGCGCGTCGCGCAGCGCCTTGCGCACCGGACCCAGCGTTTTTTGCACCAGGTGCTGCGTGAGGTGGCAGAACGTCTCCGTGTCGATCGACAGGTCGATCACGTCGCCGGTGGACAGTTTCGCCGTGATGCGCGCCTCCCCGTGCGTCGTCAGGTACTCCTTCGCCTCGCGCGACTTTACCAGCAGCAGGCGCATGTCCTTCGCACCGAGGGGCGCGAGCTTCGCCTGCTCGACCACCCAGCAAAACAGGCGCTGGTCGAAGTCGTCGCCGCCGAGCGCCGCGTCGCCGCTGGTGGCAATGACCTCGAACAATCCCTTGGACAGCCTCAGTATGGAGATGTCGAAAGTGCCGCCGCCCAGGTCATAGACCGCGTACACGCCCTCCGAGGCGTTCTCCAGCCCGTAAGCGATGGCAGCGGCGGTCGGCTCGTTCAGCAGCCGCAGCACGTTCAGGCCCGCGAGCTGCCCGGCGTCCTTGGTGGCCTGTCGCTGCGCGTCATCGAAGTAGGCGGGCACCGTGATCACCACCCCTGCCAGCGCGTCCGCGAGCGAGCGCTCGGCGCGCTGGCGCAGCACCTTGAGGATCTCCGCCGAGACTTCGACCGGACTCCTGACCCCGGCGGCGGTGCGCAGTCGCACCATGCCCGGTGCGTCCTCGAAGTCGTAAGGCGCGTTCTCCGCGTGCACCACGTCCTTCAGCCCCCGACCCATGTAGCGCTTCACCGAGACGACAGTGTTCCTGGGATCGTCGGACTGGCGCGCCTGCGCCGCATAACCGACCTCCACCCCGCCGTCGGCGAGATAGCGCACCACGGAAGGCAACAGCGCGCGGCCCTGCGCGTCCGCAAGCACCGACGGGATGCCGCTGCGTACGGCAGCCACCAGCGAGTTGGTCGTGCCCAGGTCGATCCCCACGGCGAGGCGCTGCTCGTGCGGCGCGGCAGACTGGCCGGGCTCGGCAATCTGCAGCAGCGCCACTACTCGATCTCCTCGTAGCCGCGCTCGATCTGTTCGGCGAGCTTGTGCAGGAACATGAGCTTGCGCACCTCGCCGGCGGCGGCCGCGGGATCGCGCCGCTCATCGATCAGCTCGCCGATCGAGCGCTCCAGCGCGCCCGCTTGCGCGCGCACCTCGTCGCGCAGCCGGTCCAGCACGGCGGGCTCGCTCGCCTCGGCCAGCGCCTCGCGCAACGCCATCTGCCGCCCGAGGAACTCCGGCGGCATCTGCGTATCGGTCTCGAACGCCACGTCCACGCCGTTCATCTCCAGCAGGTACTTTGCGCGCTGCACCGGGCTCTTGAGCGTGCGGTAGGCCTCGTTCACGCGCGTCGTCCACTGCATCGAGGCGCGCCGCGCGGCATCTCCCGACTGGGCGTGGCGATCCGGATGGATGCGTTGCTGGATAGCGCGATAGGCCTGCTCGAGCGCCGCGACATCCAGGACGTACGCCGGCGCCAGCCCGAACAGCGCGAAGTGGTCTTTCAGATGTTAAAGGACTCGCCGCACCCGCACTCGTCCTTGACGTTGGGGTTGAGGAACTTGAACCCCTCGTTCAGGCCTTCGCGCGTGTAGTCGAGCTGGGTGCCTTCCAGGAACGGCAGGCTCTTGGGGTCGACCACCACCTTGACGCCGTGGCTCTCGAACTGGTGGTCTTCCGGGCTCACGGCGTCGGCGAACTCCAGCTTGTACGCCATGCCAGAGCAGCCCGAGGTGCGCACGCCGACGCGCAGCGCCACGCCCTTGCCGCGCTTGGCGAGAAAGCCCTGCACGTGCGTGGCGGCCTGTTCTGTCAGGGTGACGGCCATCTCAGGCCACCTTCTCCTGCGGCGCCTCGGCCGCCTGCGGCTCCAGCCCGTGCTTCTTGCGATAGTCCGCGATGGCGGCCTTGATCGCGTCCTCGGCGAGGATCGAGCAATGGATCTTCACCGGCGGCAGCGACAGTTCCTGGGCGATCTGCGTGTTTCTGATGCCGGCGGCCTCGTCCAGGCGCTTGCCCTTGACCCACTCGGTGACCAGCGAACTCGACGCGATCGCCGAACCGCAGCCGTAGGTCTTGAAGCGCGCGTCCTCGATGATGCCGTCCTTGCCCACGCGAATCTGCAGCTTCATCACGTCGCCGCAGGCCGGCGCCCCGACCATGCCGGTGCCCACCGCGTCGTCCGCCTTGTCGAAGGAACCCACGTTCCTCGGGTTCTCGTAGTGATCAATGACCTTGTCGCTGTATGCCATGAGTTGCTCCTACTTCAATGTGCGGCCCACTGGACCGAATTCAAATCGACGCCGTCCTTGTACATTTCCCACAGCGGCGACAGTTCCCGCAGCTTCGCCACCTTGTCCCTGACCAGCTTCACCGCGTAGTCGATCTCCTCGGCGGTGGTGAACTTGCCGAGCGTGAAGCGGATCGAGGAATGCGCCAGCTCATCCGAGCGGCCCAGCGCGCGCAGCACATAGGACGGCTCGAGCGAGGCCGAGGTGCAGGCCGAGCCCGAGGACACCGCGATGTCCTTGATCGCCATCAGCAGGGACTCGCCCTCGACGTAATTGAAGCTGACGTTGAGGTTGCCGGGGATGCGCCGCTCCAGGTCGCCGTTCACCACCACTTCTTCCATCGACGACAGGCCCTGCAGCAGGCGATCGCGCAGCGCGCGGATGCGCTCGTTGTCGGCCGCCATCTCCAGC
>DASTTC010000077.1:0-4735 GCA_035760345.1 Burkholderiales bacterium
GCGCGGCTCGTCGGCCGCAAGGGACCGCCGCTGCTGCAGCCGTACCGCGACCTGCTGCGGCTGCTGCGCAAGGAAGTGGTGCTAGCGCATACCGCATCGTGGGTGTTTCGCGCCGCGCCGTACCTCGTGTTCGCCGCCACCTGGGTCGCCGCGGCGCTGGTGCCGACCTTCGCCACCGGGCTGCTGTTCAGCTATGCGGCGGACATGATCGCCATCGTCGCGCTGCTCGGCAGCGCGCGCTTCATGCTGGCGCTGGCCGGGCTGGACGTCGGCACCAGCTTCGGCGGCATCGGCTCGAGCCGCGAGATGATGATCGCCTCGCTCGCCGAGCCGGCGATGCTGATGGTGGTGTTCACCGTGGCGCTGCTCGCCGGCTCGACGCAGCTTTCCTCCATCGCCGCCTTCATGCAGGGGCCGGGCGTCGGCTTGCGCGTCTCGCTCGCGCTCGCGCTGGTGGCGCTGGTCATGGTGGCGATCGCCGAGAACGCGCGCATCCCGATCGACAACCCGGCGACGCACCTCGAGCTGACCATGGTGCACGAGGCGATGATCCTCGAGTACTCGGGCCGCCACCTTGCCCTGATCGAGGCGGCTTCGCACCTCAAGCTCCTGCTGTACCTCTCGGTCATCGTGTGCGTGTTCTTCCCGTGGGGCATCGCCGTATCCGGACAAGGCCCCGGCGCCCACGTCGCCGGCATCGCGGTCTACGTGCTCAAGCTCGCCGCCGGCGGCTTCCTGCTGGCGGTGTTCGAGACCGCCATCGCCAAGATGCGGGTGTTTCGCGTGCCCGACTTCCTGGGCGCGGCGCTGATGCTCGGCTTTCTCGCGACCCTGCTGCTGTTCGTGTCGCGCGTGGCGTGATGGACCAGCTCGCCCTCGATGTCGCTCACCTGTTCGCCGGCGGCCTGGTACTGGTCAGCTTCATGCTCCTGTACCAGGACCGCCTGACCGGGATCGTGAACAACTTCGCCCTGCATGCCCTGGTGGTCTCGCTCTCGGTGGCGTGGCAGGCCTACATCCAGCACGCGCCGCATCTGTACATCACCGCCGCGATCGCCCTGGTCGTCAAGGCGGTCGTGATCCCCGTCGCCTTGCACCGCATCATCCTGCGGCTGGGGATCCACAGGACCATCGAGCCGGTAGTCGGCATCGGGTTGACGATGCTCGCCGGGATCGGACTGGTGGCGCTGTCCATCATGGTCATGCTGCCGATCACCGCCGAAGCAGGAACCCTGGCGCGAGAGGACCTGGCGTTCGCCCTGTCGGTCGTCCTGCTCGGCCTGCTGATGATGATCTCGCGGCGCAATGCGGTGAGCCAGGTGATCGGCTTCATGTCGATCGAAAACGGCCTGATCCTCGCCGCCACCGGCGCCAAGGGGATGCCGCTGGTGGTGGAGATCAGCGTCGCGTTCTCGATCCTGATCGCCCTGATCGTGATCGGCGTGTTCCTGTTCCGCATTCGCGAGCGTTTCGATACGGTCGACATCCACGCCCTGCACGAGCACCGCGGCGGGCGGCCATGACCGAACCCGGCGCGTTCTTCCTGGGGGCCGTGCTGGTCATCCCCGTGATCAGCGCGGCCGTGCTCGCCCTGCTGCCCGACGACCGCACGGCGGCGCGGCTCAACGTGCTGGCGGCGTTACTGACCTTCGCGTCGGCGGCCGTGCTGTTCGTGGCACGCCCCTCGCCCGGGCGCTACCTGATCGTGGACGATCTTAACGTGGTGTTCATCGTGCTCAGCACGTTCGTCGGCTTCACGACCAGCGTATTCAGCGGCAGCTACATCGCGCACGAGCTGGAGACCGGGCGCCTCACCCCGGTCTACCTGCGCTTCTACCACGCGATGTACCAGGCGCTCATGTTCGGCATGAACCTCGCGCTGCTGTCGAACAACGTGGGCCTGATGTGGGTCGCGGTCGAGCTCGCGACGCTCACGACGGTGCTGATGGTCGGGATCTATCGCACGCCGGCGGCGCTCGAGGCGGCCTGGAAGTACTTCCTCCTCGGCAGCGTGGGCATCGCGCTGGCGCTGTTCGGCACCATACTGGTGTATCTCGCGGCACACTCGGTCGTCGGCGAAGGGCTGGATGCGATGGCCTGGAACGTTCTGGTCGAGCGCGCGCAGGGATTCGATCCGGCGCTGCTGAATCTCGCCTTCGTGTTCCTGCTGCTGGGCTATGGCACCAAGGTCGGGCTGGTGCCGCTGCACGCCTGGCTGCCCGATGCGCACGCGGAAGGCCCGACGCCGATCTCGGCGGTGCTCTCCGGGCTGCTGCTCAACGTGGCGCTGTTCGCGGTGCTGCGCTTCAAAACCATCATGGCGGCGAATCCGGCGGCACTCGCGCCCGGGCCGCTGATGGTGTCGCTCGGGCTGCTGTCGGTGGTGTTCGCCTCGTTCATGCTGTACCGGCGCCACGACATCAAACGCATGTTCGCCTATTCGTCGATCGAGCACATGGGCATCATCACCTTCGCCTTCGGCATGGGCGGGCCGCTCGCGAACTTCGCCGGCCTGCTGCACATGACGCTGCACAGCCTCACCAAGTCGGCGATCTTCTTCTGCGTCGGCCACATCGCGCAGGTGAAGGGCACGCAGCGCATGTCGGAGATCCGCGGGCTCACCGTGTCCCACCCGATGCTCGGCTGGGGCCTCACGCTCGGGGTGGTCGCCATCGTCGGGCTGCCGCCCATGGGGATCTTCATGAGCGAGTTCCTGATCGTGACCTCCACCTTCGCGCGCCAGCCGGTGCTCGCGATCATCCTGGGCCTGAGCATCCTGGTGGCGCTCGGCGCGCTGCTCATGCGCCTGAACGGCCTCGCCTTCGGCGAGCCGTACGGCAGCAACGCGCCCTCGAAGGCCTCGTACGTGCCGGTGTTCGCCCACCTTGCGCTCGTCTTCGGCGCGGGCATCTGGCTGCCGCCGGCGCTGGTGGCGTGGTTCCAGCACGTGGCGACTCTCCTGAACTGAACAATGAACTGGCCGCATTCCACCGTCGATCGCGAAGCCTGGCAGGCAGCCGCGGCCCGCCTGCAGGCGGGCGAGCTGAGCCTGCTCGGTCTTTGGGGAGAGCCGGGCCGCGTCCACATGGCGGTGATGCAGAGCGCGTCGAACGCATGCTCGGTGCTGAGCCTCGCCTGCGAGGGCGGCCGCTTTCCGTCGGTGGGGAGGCTGCATCCGCCCGCGCAGCGCCTGGAGCGGGCGGCGCGCGACCTCTACGGCCTCGAGCCCGAGGGGCTCGCCGATGCGCGGCCCTGGCTGCGCCACGGCGGCGCCTACCCCTTCCTGCCCGCCGAAGGCGAAAGCCTGCACCAGATCCCGGTGGGCCCGGTGCACGCCGGCATCATCGAGCCCGGCCACTTCCGCTTCACCGCGAGCGGCGAGACCGTGGTGCGCCTGGAGAGCCGCCTGGGCTACGCGCACAAGGGCGTCGAAGCGCTCATGGCCGGCGCCTCGCTCGAGCGCGCGGCGCAACTCGCCGCGCGGGTATCCGGCGACAGCACCGTCGGCTTTTCCCTGGCGTACGCGCGCGCGGTCGAGGCAGCGCTCGCGCTCGAGGCGCCGCTGCGCGCGCTCTGGCTGCGCGCCCTGATGGCGGAGCTCGAGCGGCTCGCCAACCACCTGGGCGACATCGGCGCCGTGTGCAATGACGCGGCGCTCTCCATCATGCACGCCCAATGCGGCCAGCTGCGCGAGCAGGTCCTGCGCGCGGCGCAGGCCTGCTTCGGCCACCGCTTGATGATGGATTGCGTCATCCCGGGCGGCGTGCTGCGCGACCTGAGCGCGGAGGGCGAGCGGCGGCTCGCCGCGCTGGTCGCGCTGGTGCGCGCGGAATTCCCCGATCTGGTGGAGGTGTACGACAACACCGCCTCGCTGAAGGATCGCACCGTCGACACGGGGATCCTGACCGCGGCGCTGGTGCGGCAGTTCGCGGCCGGCGGCTTCGTCGGGCGCGCCTCGGGGCGCGACTTCGACGCGCGGCGCACGCCGGGCTATCCGCCGTACGACGTCCTGCGCTTCGAGGTGCCGGTGGTGCAGGCGGGCGACGTGAATGCGCGGATCTGGATACGCATTCGCGAGGTCGAGCAGAGCCTTTTGCTGATCGACGAGCTTCTGCGCGGGCTGCCCCCCGGATCGGTCTGCGCGCCGGCTGCGCCCCGCGCCGGCGAAGGCGTCGCGCTGGTGGAGGGCTTCCGCGGCGACATCCTCGCCTGGGTGAGGATCGGCGCCGGCGGCCGCGTCGAGCGCTGCCATCTGCGCGACCCCTCGTGGTTCCATTGGCCCCTGCTCGAGGCCGCGGTCGAGGGCAACATCGTTGCCGACTTTCCCCTGTGCAACAAGTCCTTCAACTGCTCGTACTCGGGCCACGATCTCTGATGCGCAGGCTGCTCCTAAGGAACTTCGTGCACGGACCGCTCACCGAGGCGGCGCCCGCGCCCGACGATGCGGCGATCGCCGAGCTCGCGTCGCGCGTGCAACAGACGGCGCGCCGGCGCCTCGGGCGCACGCTCGCCATTCGCGAAGTCGATGCGGGCTCCTGCAACGGCTGCGAGCTCGAGATCCACGCGCTCGGCAACGTGCTCTACGACCTGGAGCGCTTCGGCCTGCGCTTCGTCGCCTCGCCGCGCCACGCCGACGTGCTGCTCGTGACCGGTCCCGTGACGCGCAACATGCGCGAAGCGCTCGAGCGCACCTACCAGGCGACGCCCGACCCGAAGTGGGTGGTGGCGGTGGGCG
>DASTTC010000078.1:0-5092 GCA_035760345.1 Burkholderiales bacterium
CGGCTTCACGCACCCCGAGTCCGTCGGCTGCGACCCCAAGAACAAGGCGATCTACGCCTCCGAGTTCGGCTCCAAGCTCGCGCCGCTGGAAAAGGACGGCGCCGGCTACATCAGCAAGTGGAGCCTGGGGGGCAAGCTCATCGAAAAGAACTTCCTGCCCGGCGAGAAGGGCGAGAAGCTCAACAAGCCCAAGGGCATCTGGGTACAGGGCAACCGCCTGTGGACCACGGACATCGACTCGGTCTGGGTGTTCGACCTGAAATCGAAGAAGGGCCGCCGCCTCGCCCTCCCCGGCATCAAGTTCGCCAACGATCCTGCGGTCAGCAAAGGCGCGCTCTACGTCACCGACAACGCCGGCGACCAGTTGTTCAAGGTGGAGCCCGCGGATTTTCTGAACGCGAAAGGCGAGCCGAAGATCACCACGGTGTTCAAGGACGCGAAGGTCAATCCGAACGGCATCTGGCCCGCGCGCAGCGGACTGGTGGTGGTGGGCTTCATCGCTCCCGATCAACCGCGCGCCATCTACGTGCTCGGCAAGGATGGCCAACCCAAGGCGATCTCCGACCCGATCGGGCGCCTGGACGGCGTGTACGAGCTGAAGGACAAGTCCCTCCTGGTGACCGATTGGAACTCCGGGTCGTTGTTCCAGTGGTCGAAGAAGTTGGGCATGAACAAGCTCGCCGAGGGCTTCAAGGGCCCGGCCGACTTCTGCGTGATCGCCGGCAAGAAGGGCCTGACGGCGTACGTGCCGGACCTGGTGCAGAGCCAGGTGCGCATCATCGGCCTGCGCTAGCGAAACACGGCTCGGGCCCGGCGACGGGCGGCGTACGATGGGCGCCGCCATGTCCCCGCGCCGCGACCCCCTCCTGTTCGCGGTCTGCGCGCTCGGCATCACGCAGATCACCGCCTGGGGCACCAGCTACTACTGCCTCGGCGTCCTCGCCAACCCGATCGCGCAAGACACCGGCTGGAGCCGCAGCCTCATCTACTTCGGCTTCACGGTATCGCTGCTGGTGATGGGCGCCATGTCGGCCTGGGCCGGCAAGGCCATCGATCGCTACGGCGCGCAGGCCGTGATGACCACCGGTACGGTGCTGGTCTCCGCGGGATTGCTGCTGCTGTCGCTGGTCAGGAGCGAGGTCGCCTACCTCGCGGCCTGGGCTTTCCTCGGCGTGGGCATGCGCCTTTGCCTGTACGACGCGGCCTTCGCCGCGCTGGTGCAGGTGGTCCCCTCGCGGGGCCGGCAGGCGATCTCCTACCTGACCCTGTTCGGCGCCTTCGCCTCCACGGTGTTCTGGGTCGTGGGGCACTACCTTAACGAAGCCCTCGGCTGGCGCGAGACGCTCGTGTGGTTCGCGGCCATCAACCTCGCCATTTGCCTGCCGCTCAACTGGTTCGGCCTCGCGCGCCGCGAGCGCGTGCCGGGCAGCGACACGCCGGCGGCCGCGAAGCCCTCGCCGGAAGGCGCGCCGTTGCAGGGCCGCACGCGCACCATCGCCATCGCGCTGTTCGCGCTGGTGATGTCGCTCAACGGTTTCGTTTTCGGCGTGGTCACGGTGCAGCTGGTGCCGCTGCTGGAAGCCGCCGGACTCGCCACCGCCGCCGCGGTGTGGGTGGCCTCGATGAAGGGCTTCGCGCAGTTCGGCGGGCGCGTGGTGGAGATCGTCTTCGGCCGCAGCCTGCGCGCCATCACCGTCGGGCGCATCGCCATCGGCGTGCTGCCGGTATCGTTTGCCGTACTGCTCGCCTCCGGCGGCAACCTGCAGGCGGTCATCGCCTTCACGCTGCTGATGGGCGCCTCGCAGGGCGTGATCACCATCGTGCGCGGCGCGGTGCCGCTGGCGCTTTTCGGCCAGAACGGCTACGGCGCGGTGCTGGGGCTGCTCGCCACGCCGATCCTCATCGTCAACGCCGCCTCGCCGACGCTGTTCGCGCTCGTCGTGGACGCGTGGGGCTGGCACGCCGCGCAAATCGTGCTGCTCGCGTGCGCCGCGTCCTCGTGGCTGGCGATGGAGGCGATGTCGCGCTGGTACGAAAAGCAGCGCCGCTAGGCGAGGTGCTTCCTGCCCCGCGGGATATCAGCCCGCCTGCAGCGGTACGAACAACCGCTGGTCGCCGCGCTGCACCAGCAGCGCGACGGTCTTGGACGAACGCGTGGCCTCGCGCAGGTCTTCGACGCTGTGCACGCGCTTGCCGCCCGCCTGCAGCACGATATCGCCCGGAGCGACGCCCGCGCGCGCGGCGGGTCCATTCACGCCTTCCACCACGAGCCCGCCCGAAACCTTGGCCGCCTCGCGCTCCTGCGGCGTAAGGGGGCGCACCGCGAGACCGAACCTGCCTTGTCCAGCCGCCTCGTGCGCGTCGGCCTTGCGCGCGACATCCTCCGACGAGCTGCCGAGGGTGGCGATCAGTTGCTGCTTCTTGCCCTTGCGCCAAATGGTCATACGCGCCTTGGAACCGGGCGTCGATTCGCCCACCATCGCGGCCATCGCGCCCGAGTCGCTCACCGGCCGACCTTCGAACTCGAGCACCACGTCTCCCGGTTGCAGCCCGGCCTTGGCCGCCGGCCCTCCCGGGGCCACGCCGGCCACCAGCGCGCCTGCGGCGCGCTCCAGCCCGAAGGACTCCGCCAACGCCTGGTTCATGGTCTGCACGTTGACGCCCAGGCGCGCGTGCGTGGCGCGCCCGGTGGCCACGATCTGATTCTTGATGCGCAGCGCCATGTCGATGGGGATGGCGAAAGACAACCCCTGGTAACCGCCCGAGCGGCTGTAGATCTGGGAGTTGATGCCGATCACCTCGCCCGCGAGGTTGAACAGCGGCCCGCCGGAATTCCCCGGGTTCACTGCAACGTCGGTCTGGATGAACGGCACGTAGATGTCGCCCGGCAGCGAGCGGCTCTTCGCGGAAACGATGCCGGCGGTGACGCTGTTTTCGAAGCCGAAGGGCGAGCCGATGGCGACCACCCAGTCGCCGACGCGAGCACCGGCCGGGTCGCCGAGCTTGACCGCCGGCAAGTCCTTCGCGTCGATGCGCAGCACCGCGATGTCGGTGGCCGCGTCGGTGCCGAGGACCTCGGCGCGGAATTCGCGCCGGTCGGTCAGCTTGACCGTGACCTCGCTCGCGCTCTGCACGACGTGCGCGTTGGTCAGCACGATGCCGTCGGCGCTCACGATGAAACCGGAACCCTGTCCCTGCACCGGTACTTCGGGCTGCGGGCCGAACTGGAACGGCAGGCCGCGCAGGATTTCCGGCACCTGCGCGGCCGCGGCCTTGCGCGTGCCGGCGGTGGCGATGTTCACGACCGCCGGGCCGTAGGCCTGGACGATGGCGGCGAAGTCGGGGAGCGCCGTGGCGCGCGATGCCGCCACGGGGGCAGGTGCGGGTGCGGCGGCCTGCACGGCTGGCAAATGCGGGGCCAGGGCGAGTACGCCCGTCGCGGCCACCAATGCCGCAAGTCTTTTCACGTTCATGGTTGTCTCCTGCCAGTATTTCGGGATGTGCGGTTCGACAAGCTCCGGCCGGGGTGGGTTCCCCCCGCGCGCGGGCCGCAGCGCGTTTTGGGCGCTTTAGGCATAATGCGCCGCATCCGCTGCCGCCGGCAGACAGGGAGGGAGCCACAATGAAAAGGATCGGATCGATCATCGCGCTGCTCGCAGGCGTGCTGCTGGCGGGCCAGGCCTTCGCCCAAGCGCCGGGGCAGTCCTATTTCGGGGCCAGCTTCGGCGCAGTCTGGACCGACGGCGGGTCGCCCTACACCATCAACGTCGTGAAAGAGGACGTTTCCGTCGGCGTCAAGGCTTTCGCCGGCAACATGTTTTGGGACAACTTCGGCCTGGAGGTCGGCTATTACTACCTGGGCACGTACGAGACCGAAGCCATCATCAGCGGCCAGCTGTTCATGGAAGCCCAAACATCCGCCATCGCCGTAAACGGCGTGTACACGACGCCGCTCGGTCCCGGCTACGCCTTTCACGCCAAGGCCGGCCTCGCGTTCACGCTGTACGAGGCGTCCTGCCGCGACGCCGCCGTCTGCGCGGCGTCCGTTCCGGTGATGGTCAACACGAAAAACTACGGCGTCTCCGGCATGCTCGGGATCGGCATCAGCGCCAACCTGGCGAAAGATGTGGCCCTGCGCATGGACTTCGAGCACATCGGCAGCGTGCACCAGGCAGTCGGCAATACCGATTTCAAGGACGGCTACGACATCTTCTCGGTCGGCATCCAGTTCACCTTCTGATGGCCGTGCGCCTCAGGCAAGCGCTTGGTTTGATTGACGGAATCCAGCCGCGCCTGTATAACGACACGGCAGGATTCTCAAGCTGAGAAATAGCTGGTCCGCTCGCGGTGCAAGCGCCGCGCTCATCAGGTAATCTTTTCCTTCCTTGACCATTCCGCAGGGCAACCGCCTTTTTCGATAATTTTTATTCAGGAAGCAGACATGAGCGCAGGCACAGTGAAGTGGTTCAACGACGCGAAGGGTTTCGGATTCATCACGCCGGATGACGGCGGCAAGGACCTGTTCGTGCATTTCTCGGCGATTCAGGGCAGCGGATTCAAGACGCTGAAGGAGAACGACAAGGTTCAATTCGACGTGGTGCAGGGCCCCAAGGGCGCCCAAGCCACCAACGTCCGGCCGGCGTAAGCGCGCCGAGCCCCCTCAGAAGCCCGGCGACGCCGGGCTTTTTTGTTTGCGCGAGAACCCAACTATGGAAAAGCAGAACCTCAAGCGCGGCCCCGCCGCGCTCTGGACCCGGGAGAAGATCAGCCTGCTGACGACGCCGGAAGTGCGCAGCCTGCACGCCAACGCCGAACGCCTGATGGAACCCGAGATCGCCGCGCTGTGCATCGAGGTGCTGGGCGAGCGCCCGCGCACCGGCGTCACCGCGCCCGGCAAGGCCAAGGCCGCGCCGCGGCCCCGGCGCACCAAAGCCAAGGCCAAGGCCGAGGAAGCGGCCTAGCGGCCGCGCTACACTGGCGGCCGCCATGTGCGGCCGCTACGTCAGCCCCGACCAGGCGGCGATCGAGCGCGCCTGGCAGATCCACCGCTCGAGCGGCCTGGACCTGCCGCGCCGGTTCAACGTGCAGCCGA
>DASTTC010000079.1:0-3334 GCA_035760345.1 Burkholderiales bacterium
TCGGCATGCGTTCTCGTTCAGCGGTACGGCGGGGAGCGCGGATACCTTCTCGGACGAGATCGTCTATGGGCACTACAGCGGGCAGCGCAGCTTTCAGCTTGGGCAGTACCACCATGAGACGGACGGGCTGCGGGTGAATGCGGACCTGCGCGAGGACCTGTATCGCGCGTTCTATCAGGAAGATCTTGGGACTGGAAGCAGCGTGCAGGCGGAGCTCAGCTACGGCGAAACCCGCGCCGGAGATACCCGCTTGCAGTTCGAGCCGGGCAGCTTCTCACCGCTCCAGCGCGGCCGGCACGAAGTCACCACCGTCCGCCTTGGCGCGCGCCACGCGTGGGATCCCAGCTCGCTGCTTCTCGTATCGCTCATCTCGCAGCGCCGTGAAACGCATTTTTTTGACGCCGTCGTCAGTCCGTTCTTCCGGATCGATTTCGATATCGCGAGCAAGGTCGATACCTACAGCGGAGAGCTCCAGTATCAGAAGCGTGGCAGCTTGGGCGACCTGATCGTCGGCGGTGGCCTGTTCGGACGGAACGACGAGGGCGTGCAGATTAACACTGTCGACCTATTTGGTCCCCCGCTCATGGTGACGACTACGCCGATTGACACCACGTTGAATAGCGCCAACGTTTATGCCTATGGCCACCTGGGACAGCCTTCGCGTGCTCGGCTCGTCCTGGGCCTGAGCGTCGATTACCTCGAAAGCCGAGATGCCACAGCGTCGCCCGAAGATACGGAAATCAACCCGAAGCTCGGTGCTGTGCTGCCGGTGGGTCCGGGGACGACCCTTCGATTCGCTGCGTTCCGGGGCATGAAGCGGCTGCCGTCCGTCAACGCATCCGTCGAGCCGACGTCGGTCGCAGGCTTCAATCAGGTATTCGACGACCTCAGTCGAACCGTGTACTGGCGATATGGAGCGGCTGTCGACCAGGTTTGGGGGAAGCGGCATTTCGCCGGGCTCGAGGCGACACGGCGCAATCTGCGCATCCCCGACGCCATCGTCGCGGGAATCGACGAAGACCGCATCGAGTGGCTGCACCGTGCCTACTGGAGCTGGCTGGTCACGCCTCGGCTCGCGGCGGGAGCTGAGTTGCGTGCCGAGAAGCTGGAGCGCAAGAACTTGCCGCCGAGCGGCCCTGTGCTCGTGCCCGTAGAGATCGACACCAAGGCGTTGCCGTTGACCCTCACCTACCACGCGCCCTCCGGCCTGTTCGCCCGCGCGCGAGCCTCGTTCGTGAACCAGGAAGTCTTTTTGCGCGACGGCCTCGGGGGCGAGGCACGGCAACGCGACCGCTTCAGCGTCGTCGATCTATCCATCGGCATGCGCCTGCCGGGGCGCAGGGGGTTGGTGAGCCTCGAGATCAACAACCTGTTTGACGAGAGCTTCGTTTATCGCGACACCGCGTTCGAGGGAGAGCCGCGGGTGCCGTTGTATGTGCCCGAGCAAACAGTGTTCGTCCGGTTGCAGCTCAGCTTGTGATGGATCGGTCCGCAGGCGGGCGCCTGCTGGAGATCCAATCGCAATGCTTGTCTTAGGGAGGGACTATGCGTTCTAGTCAGTCGTTCGTTGTCGTATTGCTGGCAAGCGTCCTTGGGCTAGTTTCTACAAGCGTGGTCGCGCAAAACGGGGCGATCCTACTCGTGCCCTCATCATTGAAAGAAAACTGGAAACCTAAGGTATCTGTAATAAGTTGCAAGGTACTCACGCCCACGTCCGTCTCGGGATGTAGCGTCATACCCGCGGACAAAAGCACCTGCAGCCCAGGTAACTGTAGTTTCCACCAAGGGAACGTCGCCGACTACCCAGGTGTCGCGACATACGGTATATCGGGCAACTCAACGTGCCAGTGGGTATATGTTCCGGGCGCGCCGGGGAAGTACTACTACTATTGCTGGTAGTGACGAACTGCATGCTGGATCCGACGCATCGGATAGAATTCCCACCGTTGCCAGTCAGCCCATGTAGGTAGTGGCGGTCGAAGCCCTGCGCTGGAAAGGCGACCGGCTGGAGGTGCTCGACCAGCGCCTCCTGCCGGATCGCATCGAATACCTCACCTGCCGCACCGCCGCCGAGGTCGCCGAGGCGATCCGCGGCATGGCGGTGCGCGGCGCACCGGCCATCGGCTGCGCGGCCGCGTTCGGCATCGCGCTGGAGCCGGAGCAATCGTCGTACGACATCCTCGCGAAGAGCCGGCCGACGGCGGTGAACCTGTTCTGGGCGCTCGAGCGCATGCGCCGTGCAAAGGACAAGCGCGCGGAAGCCGAGGCGATCTTCGCCGAGGACCTGGTGGTGAACCGGGCGATCGGTGCGAATGGCGCCGCGCTCATCCCGCAGGGTGCCCGCATCCTCACCTACTGCAACACCGGGGCGCTCGCGACAGCGGGGCACGGCACGGCGCTGGGCGTCATTCGATCCGCGCGCGATAAGGGGGTTTCGGTCATCGCCTGCGAGACGCGGCCCTACCTGCAGGGCGCAAGGCTCACAACGTGGGAATGCGCGCAGGAAGGCATTCCCTGCACCCTGATCGCCGACAACATGGCCGGGCATCTCATGAGCCGCGGCGACGTGGACGTGGTGATCGTAGGCGCCGATCGCATCGCCGCCAACGGCGATACGGCGAACAAGATCGGGACCTACATGCTCGCGGTGCTGGCGCGGCGGCACCGCCTGCCGTTCTATGTCGCTGCGCCGCTGTCCACGTTCGACGCGAAGACCCCGGACGGCGCGGCGATCCCGATCGAGGAGCGCGCGCCCGAGGAGATGACCGGCTATCGCGGCACGCGCTGGGCGCCCGAGGGGGTCGGGGTCAGGAACCCCGCCTTCGACGTGACGCCGGCGGAGCTGATCACCGCGATCATCTGCGAGAAGGCGGTAGTACGCGCGCCCAGCCGCGAGCGCCTTCAGCCCCTGATCTCGACCTCGGCGTAGGGCGGCACGAGCTCGAACAGCTCGGCGACGTCCCGGTTGCGCATGCGGATGCAGCCGTGCGAGCCGGGCTTGCCCATCTCGGCGCTGTCGGGTGCGCCGTGGATGTAGATCATGCGCCGCATGGTGTCGACGTCGCCCAGGCGGTTGCTCCCCACGTCGCAGCCCGAGAGCCACAGGATGCGGGTCAGCATCCAGTCGCGCCCGGGATACCTGGCGTGCAGCTCCGGGCTCCAGATCTCGCCCGTCGGCCGGCGCCTCACGAACACCGCCCCGAGCGGCTGCCCGGCGCCGACCCTGGCGCGCACGATGTGCCGCCCGCGCGGCGTGCAGAGGCTGCCGTTCTTCTCGCCGAGGCCGTTCTTCGCCGTGGACACGGCGTAGCGCCGGCCGTCGGGCAGGTGCAGC
>DASTTC010000080.1:0-2581 GCA_035760345.1 Burkholderiales bacterium
CGCCTCGAAGCGGTTGAAGGCGTTCACCAGGTACACCGCGCGCCGCGCCTCGCGCGGGCGCTCCTCCAGCAGCCACTTCGCCAGCGCCTGCGCGTAGGCGGCGAGCTGCGCCGCGCGCCCCACGGTGAGGGGCGTGTCGCAGACGCGGATCTCGATGGTGCCGTACTCGGGCTTCGGGCGGATGTCCCAGTAGAAATCCTTCATGCTCTCCACCACGCCAAAAGTCCGCATGCGCTCGAAGTACTCGATGAACTCGGCCCAGTCCTTGACGAAGGGCATGTGTCCGGCGAGCGGAAACGCGTTCACCGCGGTGAGGCGCGAGGACTGGAACTGCGTGTCCTCCCCCTGGTAGAACGGCGAGGCCGCCGACAGCGCGATGAAATGCGGCACATAGCGCGTCATCATGTGCACCAGGTACACCGCGTCGTCGCCGTTCGGGCAGCCGATGTGAATGTGCTGGCCAAAGACGGTGAATTGCTTGGCGAGGTAGCCGTAGCGCTCCAGGATGTGCCGGAAGCGCTCGGTGGGAAAAATACGCCGCTCGGTCCAGCTGTGAAACGGATGCGTGCCGCCGCCGCACACGCGCAGGTTGAGCATGCCGGCCTCCTGCACCACGGCATCGCGCGTCGCCTCGAGTTCCGCGGCCAGCGCGGGATAGCGTGCGTGCACCGAGGTATTCAGCTCGATCATGCTCTCGGTGATCTCGGGCTTCACGGCGCCCGCCAGCGGCACTTTCTCCAGCCGCGCCAGCAGCTCGCCCGCGTCGCGCGCCAGATCCAGGTCGTGCGCCTGCACCAGCTGCAGTTCGAGCTCGACGCCAAAGCTGAGCGCCGCCGAAGGCGTGAAGTGCAGTTCGTCCGCGGCGCCCGTCATCACGCGCTTCCGGCCGCCGGATCCGCCTCGCCGGCGCGCCTGAGCGCGAACTGCGTGGCGATCGGCCCCAGGATTTCGAGCACCGCCACTGCCGAGAGCACCACCGCGGCCAGCTCGCCGCCGAAGGCAGGGTACATGGCCTGCGTATCGAGCACCATCACCACGGCGAGCCCCGACATCGGCAGCAGCGCGAGCGACAGCTGCGCGGCGCTTTCCGGCCGCACGCCCGAGAGGCGGCCGAAGGCGAGCAGTGCGAGCCCCTTACCGAGGAAGCGCGCGACGATGAACGCCGCCACCACGCCACCCACCGCCGGCAGCGCGTTGAATTCCAGGCTGGCGCCCGTCAGCACGAACAGGATGACGAAGAACAGTTGCCCGCCATAGCCGAAGCGCAGCGGCAGCAGCACATGCTCGTAGTCGAAATTGCGCGCCAGCATGCCCAGCGTGATCAGCGTCACCACCACCGAGAGGTTCAGGCTGCGTGCCGCGCCCACGGCGAGCACCACCAGGGCGACGAGCAGGATGAATTGCCGGTCCTCGCGCTTGCCCACCCAGGCGGCGAGCCACAGCAGGGCGAGGCTGGCGACGAAGCCCACCAGTGCCGAACCGCCCAGGATGTACAAGGGGTGCAGCACCGCCTCGCGCCAGCTCATCTCGTGCTCGAGGTGCAGGAACGGCAGCAGCAGCGTCAGCGCCACGTAGGCGAACACGCAGTTCACGGCCGTGAACAGCAGCATGCGCTCGGTCACCTGCCCGGCGGCGCGCAGCTCGTGCGCCACCAGCAGCACCACCGCGGGCGAGGTGGCGGTGCCGATCGCCGCCGCGGTGGCCGCGAGCAGCGGCTGGAAGCCAAAGGCGAGCAGCGCCGCGAACACCGCGGCGAAACAAAACAGGCTCTCGGCGATCGCGGCCACGAACAGCCAGCGGTTGCGCCGCAGCCACTGCGCGTCCAGCCGGTGGCCGAGCTCGAACACGATGAGCCCCAGCGACAGGTCGATCAGCACGCGCGCCTCGCCGAGCGCCCCGGGCGCAAGGAAGCCCGATACCTGCGGCCCGAGCAGCACGCCGCCCAGCACGTAGCCGGTGATGCGCGGCAGGCCGAGCATGCGCCGCACCACTTCGCCGCCGAGGAGCCCGGCCAGCAGCAGCACGCCGAACAGCGCCGGCTGGCCGAAAGCGGGGGGCAATTGCGGCAGGAAGTCCAAGTCCACGAGCGTCAGGCCGCGCGCTGCGCGGCGCGCAGGAACTCGTCGAGCAGGGGCGCGCTGTCGAGCACCGCGGCGTCGCCGGGCGCGTGGAACTCGGGATGCCATTGCACGCCGAGCACGTAGCTCGCGCCGGTGCCGCGAATCGCCTCGATGACGCGATCGGACTCCGACCAGGCTTCCACGCGCAAGTGGCGGCCAAGCGTCTTCACCGACTGGTGATGGATGGAGTTCACGCGCGCCGTCTGCGCGTCGGGATACAGACGCGCCAGCCCGCCGCCCGGCTCGAAGCGCACCTCGTGCAGGTTCTTCTCATAGGCGTCGGTGACGTGACGCCGCGCCTTGGGCACCTGCTGCGTGATGTCCTGGTACAGGGTGCCGCCGTAGGCGACGTTGATGAGCTGCAGGCCGCGGCACACGCCGAGCACGGGCTTGCCGGCCTCGATGAACTCGTGCAGCAGCTCGATCTCGTACTCGTCGCGCAAGCGGTCCCCCGCCCACTC
>DASTTC010000081.1:0-2400 GCA_035760345.1 Burkholderiales bacterium
CGCGATCGCCCGGGTGCGCGGCGTCATCGCGGCATAAAAGATGTCGCAGCGCGCGTGGCCGTTGTGCACCAGCGCGTACCCCGCGCACCCCAGGAACACCGTGGCGTGCATGTAGATGATCGACTCCTGCATGATCGTCGATCCGAGCCCGAACACGTAGCGCGACAGCACCACCACGAGCGTGGTGAGCACCATGCACAGCGTCAGCCAGGCAACGGTGCGCCCGATCCAGTCGTTGGCCGCGTCGATCGCGTCCGCGAGGCGCTTGAGGCGTGTCATGAAGCAGCAGCTACCCCGGGCGCGGCCGTAGCCGCGCCCGGAGTACCGTCGATGCGGCGGCTTAAAGCTTCAACAACGAGCGAGCATTCATGTAGGCCTGCTCGCCAAGCCCGCTCCAGCCGATCGCCTTCTTGCGCGCCGCCAGGAAGCTCTGGTACACGCGCTTCGTGAAGGCGTCCTTGTTGCCGATCTCGTCTACCACGTCGATCGCGGCTTTGCCGATGGTACGCAGCATGTCATCGGAGTACCTGCGCAGCTGGACCTTGTGCTTGTTGAGCAACACCTCGAGCGAGTCGCCGCTCTTGTAGTTGAACTCGGCGAGCTCGATCATCGCCTCGGCCTGCACCGCCACGCTGATGATCTCCTGCTGCTGCTTCGACAGCCCCTGCCACACCTTCTTGTTGACCAGCACCTCGCCGGTCGTGCAGGGCTCGTGGAATCCCGGCCAGTAGTAGTACGGCGCCACCTTGTAGAAGCCGAAGGCGAGGTCGTTCCAGGGGCCGACCCACTCGGTGCCGTCGATGGTGCCCGCCTGCAGCGCGGGGAAGATCTCGCCGCCCGGCAGGTTGACCACCGTCGCGCCCAGGCGCCGCAGCACTTCGCCGCCCAGGCCCGGCATGCGGAATTTCAGCCCCTTGAAGTCGTCCATCGACTTCATTTCCTTGCGGTACCAGCCGCCCATCTGCACGCCGGTCGAGGCGCGCATGAAGGGCACGATGTTGAACTGGTCGCACAGCTCGCTCCACAGCTTGTGGCCGTCGCCCCACAGCATCCACGCGGCATGCTCCGCCGCGTTCAGGCCGAACGGCACGGCGGCGAAGAAATTGAACGCCGGCGAGTGGCCCTGCCAGTAGTACGACACCGAGTGGCTCATCTCCGCCTTGCCGTCGCGCACCGCGTTGAACGACTCGAACGCCGGCACCAGCTCGTTGGCCGCGTAGACCTTGACCTCGAGTGTGCCGCCCGACATGGTGTTGATGCGCTGCGCGAAGCGCTCGGCGCCGGTGCCGAGGCCGGGAAAGTTCTTCGGCCAGGTGGTCACCATTTTCAGTTGCTTGATGCCTTGAGAAATCGCCGGCGCGGAAACGGTTGCGGCGGCCGCGGCAACACCTCCTGCTGCCGCACCTTGCAGGAATTTACGACGCTTCATGAGTCCTCCTCCTCCGTGATTCACCCGAAACGGGCTACGAGTATCCAAGTTACCCCGGATTCGCGCAAGCCGGGGCCAGTTCGACGAGCGCGTCCACTGCCAGCGCGCCGCTCCCTTGCTCGAACACCATCACCGGGTTAACGTCCACCGAGGCGACTTGTTCCCCCCAGCCAAGGACCGCGTCGCCCAGCTGCACGGCCATATCGGCGTATGCACCGACATCGAGCGGCGGCTGGCCGCGCAGCGCGCCGAGCAGGGGCGCCATGCGCAGCCCGGCGAGCGCCGCGAGCACCTCTTGCCGGGTAAAGGGCGGCAGCAAGAGGCGGAAATCCTTCAGCGCCTCGAGGGCGATCCCGCCATCGCCGACCATCACCACGGGGCCGAACAGGGGATCGACCTTCGCCCCGAGCGCCAGTTCGCGGCGCCCGGCGACCTGTCGCGCGACCAGCACGCCATCGCCTTGCGGCAGGCGCGGCTTGAAGTCGCCGAACGCCTTTGCCACGTCGGCCTCGCTTTGCACGCCGAGGCGCACCAGCCCCTGCTCGGTCTTGTGCGGCACGCTGGACGAACAGGCCTTCACCACCACCTTCGGCCCAAGCGCGCGGAACGCATCCCGCGCGGCTGCCTCGTGCATGCACAGGCGATGCTCCACCACCGCAATGCCCGCCTGCGCGAGCAGCGCAAGGCTTTCGAACTCGTCGAGAAAACCCGCCTTGCCGACGGGCAGTGCCGGCGCCGCTTGCGCGCGCGCCTGCGCCGGCGCCCTGCGCAACAGCGCGCTGTGCGCCGCCAGCTGGTGCAGGGCGAGCATCGCGTCGCGCTCGCGCGCAAATGCGGGCACGCCGAGCTGTTCGAACGCCGCCCGGATGTCCTCCTGCGGCGCCGCCACCGCGATGCTCTTTGCGAACCGTTCGCGGAACGCCGCGGCATCGCGCGCGAACAGCGGCACGTCGTAGCCTGCGCCCGCGATC
>DASTTC010000082.1:0-6695 GCA_035760345.1 Burkholderiales bacterium
CCGGTAGCCACCACGCAGGTGCTCGACGCGACAGGCTGGTTTCGCACCGGCGACCTGGCGCGCATCGACGAAGAGGGCTTCTACTGGATCATGGGCCGCTCGAAGGATGTGATCATTTCGGGCGGCGAGAATATTTATCCCGCGGAGCTCGAGAACGTCCTTGCGGACTGTCCCGCGATCGCCGAATCGGCGGTCATCGGCGTGCCCGATCCGAAGTGGGGCGAAGCGGCCTGCGCCATCGTCGTGCGCAAGCCGGGCGCCAAGCTCGACGAGGCAGCGGTGCTGGCCTTGTTCCAGGAACGCCTCGCGCGCTACAAGCATCCACGCCACGTCGTATTCTCGGAGTCACTGCCGAAAAATGCGCTCGGCAAGGTGCAAAAGCACGAGCTGAAAAGGCGGCTATAGCGCCAGCCTCAGGTCACTCGCAGCTCGACGGCGCCGAGCCCTTGCGCCTCGAAGCGCAGTCGGTCGCCCGGTCGAGGAAACTTGGAGGTCACCAGACTGCCGGTGATGACGATGTCGCCGCGACGCAGGGCGCTTGCACGGTGCGCCAGGTGGTTCGCAACCCAAGCGAGCGCCGCGAAAGGGTGGCCCATGCTGTCCGCGCCGCGCCCCTCGCCGACCGCATCGCCGTTGATCGACGCCACGCCGCGCACTGCGGCAAGGTCGAGGTCGCGCCAATCGGTGACAGGCTCTCCGAGGACCACACCTTCGTTCCATGCGTTGTCGGCCGCCAGCTCGAACCCTCGCGTCGCGAGCGTCGCGTAGTCCGCGCCCCGGTCGTCGGCCAGCTCGAATGCGGGCATGACCGCGCCCACGGCGGCGGCGACCTGCTCGATCGAGTACGGGGCCTGCCCGGACGGCAGATCCGCCGCCAGGCGTACGGCAAGCTCGAACTCCACCAGCAGCCGGCCGTAGTCAGCTGCCCGGACCGACGCGGGCCCACGCACCACCTGGCGCGCGTGCAGGCGGCCGGCGATCGGTTCGCCCAGTCCCACCAGGGCCCGCATCTGCGGCGTCGTCAGCGCGATCTTGTGGCCTGCCACAGCGCCGCAAGCTTGCGCCTTGGTCGACACGAACGCATCCTGCACCGCGTACGCTTCGTCGATGTCGCGCGGCACGAACGCGGCGGGCATGGCGACGGAGGGGACTCGGTCCGCGTGCTGCCGGACGAGCCAGCGCGCGGCCCGGCGCACTCGGCTTGCAGTGACAGGCCGCATCGGGCGCATTCTAGCTGTTGCCGACTGTGCCCGCTTTGCCGACAATACGTGCCGGAGAACGACAACAAATGCCCCTTACCCACAGCCATTTCGAAAACGCCCTGGTGCTGGCGCCGACCGGCCGCCTGGACCATGACAATTGCGAGGCCTTCAGGGAAGACCTGGCGCCGCACCTCGAGGGCGCGGCCAAGGATGGCACGTCGATCGTTCTCGATCTGTCCCGGCTCGAGTACGTGTCCAGCGCGGGCCTGCGCTGCTTCATGCTGGCCGCGAAGCAGGCCAAGGCCCAGAACAGCCGCATCGTGATCGCTGCGATGCAGCCGGTCGTGTCCGAGATATTCCAGATCGCGCGCTTCAACCTGGTTTTCGAGGCCTACCCGAAGGTGCGCGACGCCCTCGCTGCGCTCTCGCCCGCCGCTGTCGCCGCTTTCGACCGGGGATAGCGCGGGTGCGCGTCCGATTCTGGGGCACGCGGGGCTCGATCCCCGTAGCGCTGACGTCCGCAGACATTCGCGACAAGGTCGCCCAAGCCCTGTTTCGCGCCGACGGCCGGCGCTTCGCATCCGTAGGCGAGGCCTATGCCTTCGCCGTGGACGAGCTCGACTTCTCGCTGTCGCATACCTTCGGCGGCCACTCGCCCTGCGTCGAGCTGGAGATCGGCACCGACGAGTACTTCGTCTGCGACATGGGCAGCGGCGCGCGGCCCTTCGGCGCGCATGTCCTCGCGCGCCAGTCGGGCCGACCGGCCAGGATCAACGTGTTCATGTCGCACGTGCACTGGGACCACATCATGGGATTCCCGTTCTTCGGCCCCGCCTACGTTCCCGGCACGCATATCCGCATCCACGGCTGCCACGATGTCGTCGAGCACGCCTTCCGCCTGCAACAGGCGCCACCCTGCTTCCCGGTCGAATTCTCGCAGCTGGCCGCGGACATCGAGTTCGTGACCCTCGCGCCGGGGCGCACGCACGAGATTTCGGGTGTCCGGGTGACCCCGGCGCAGCAGATGCACTCCGGTGACTCCTTCGGCTACCGCTTCGAAGTCGGCGGCAAGTCGGTGGTGTACACGACCGACTCCGAGCACAAGCTGGAGAATCGTGCGCAGACCGAGCGCTTCGTGCGGTTCTTCCACGAAGCCGATCTTGTGGTGTTCGACGCCATGTACTCCCTGGCAGATGCGATCTCGGTGAAGGCCGACTGGGGACACTCCAGCAACATCATCGGCGTGGAGTTGTGCCAGATGGCGCGCGCCAAGCACCTGGTTCTGTTCCACCATGAGCCGGCCTATGACGACGACGCCATCGAGGGCATCCTGCGCGAAACGCGGCGATTCGAGGAATTGACGCGCGGCACGCAGCCGCTGCAGGTCTCCGCCGCCTACGACGGCCTGGAGGTCGACGTCTGAGCGCCGTCCAGTCCAAGCGCGCCGGATTGCTCGGGCTGGTCATCGCATTGCTGTTGCTCCTCGCCGCCGAGCCGCCGTTCGTGCAGGATTTGCGCCACGCGCTGTTCGATTCGTACCAGAAGCTCTCGCCGCGTGAGCGACGCAGCGCACCGGCGTTGATCGTGGCCATCGACGAACGCGCGCTGGCGCGCCACGGTCAATGGCCGTGGCCACGCACCCGCGTGGCGCAACTGTTGGACGGCATTGCGGCGGCGCGTCCGGCGGCCATCGGCGTCGACCTGCTGTTTCCGGAGCCGGACCGGTTCTCGCCCGCCGAAGTGGCGCGCGAGGTCCAGGACCTTTCCGCGGATGTCGCGCGGCGTCTGCGCAGGCTGGCGTCCAACGACGCCGCACTGGCCACCGCGGTGCACGGGCGCAACGTCGTTCTCGGCATCGCCGGCCTGGAGACGCGCGATCCGCGCTTCGCGCAGCCGCCGTCGGCCGCCCCCGTGCGCATTGTCAATGCGCCCGATCTGGCGCTGCGGCGTTTCGCCGGACACTTGCAGAGTCTTCCCGGCATCGATAAGGCAGCGGACGGGCGGGGCCTGTTGAGTGTCGACCCGGAAAGCAACGTCATCCGCCGGGCGTTGGCGGCTGCACGCATCGACGAGGTCATCGTGCCCGCCTTAAGCGTGGAGATGTTGCGAGTCGCGACGGGTGCGCCGCTCGTCCTGGTGGGGCGCGGACAAGACCAACTCGAAGTACGCCTCGGTGAAATCGCCATCCCCGCACACGCGGACGGGCGCTTCTGGATCCGCTACGGCCCGAATGATCCCGCGCGCTTCGTGTCCGCGGCGGATGTGCTCGACGGGAGCGTTCCGCCCCAGGTGCTCGAAGGCAAGCTGGTGCTGATCGGCGTGACGGGCCTGGGCCTGCTCGACTATCAGACGACGGCGCTCGGCGAGCGGATCCCCGGCGTGGAAATCCATGCGCAGATCCTCGAGCAGATCTTCGATGGCGACTTCCTGCGGCGTCCTTCGTCGCTTCATGCGCTCGAGCTCGGCCTGCTTGCTTCGGCGGCGTTGATGTTCGCATTCGTCGTGCCGACCCTCGGCGTCGGCGCCTCCATCGGGCTGTACGCAGCGGTGGTTGCGCTGCTCGCCGTACTGGGCATCGAGGGCTTCATGCTCGAAGGGCTGCTCCTCGATGTCGCGTGGCCGGCGATTGGAGCCACGGTCGTCTTCGGCATCGTACTCGCCGAAGCCCTGAGCGAAGCCGACGAGCAGCGCCGGCGCCTGCGGGAACAGGCGGCACGCGTGACCGGCGAGCTGGAGTCGGCGCGACGCATCCAGATGGGGCTGCTGCCCGCGCCGCTCGAACTCTTCGCGCACGAAGCGCGCTTCGAGGTCGACGCGCTGCTCGAGCCGGCGCGTTCCGTGGGCGGGGATTTCTACGACTGCTTCATGGTGGACGCCAATCGCCTGTTCTTCATCGTGGCCGACGTGTCGGGCAAAGGCCTCCCGGCAAGCCTGTTCATGGCCCTGTCGAAGACTTTGCTGAAGAGCGCCGCGCGCCGCGTCGACAGCGTCGGCGGGCTCATGGAGCGCGCCAACGCCGAAGTTTCGGGGGAAAATCCGGAGTCGCTGTTCGTCACCGCGTTCGCGGGCATGCTGGATGCGCGCACTGGAATGCTGGAGTTCTGCAACGCCGGGCACGAGCCGCCGTTCGCGCGGGCGCCGGAGCACCCGCCGGAGCGCCTGGTGCATGCCGGCGGACCGCCGCTTTGCGTGATGGAGAACTACGCTTACCCCGTGGAGTACCGGGCCCTGGCCTCGGGGGAATGGGTTTGCGTGGTGACCGACGGCGTGACCGAAGCGATGAACGAAGCAGGCGCGATGTACGGCGCAAGCCGCCTGCAATCCGTTCTGGCGGCCCTGCCCGCCGCGATCGGCCCTACGCAGATCCTGGCGGCGGTACGCGCCGACGTCGGGCGCTTCGTCGGAGCGGCCGAGCCGTCGGACGATCTGACGCTGCTGTGCGTGCGCTGGAATGGCGTGCGGGCGGCAGCGCCACTCGACGATGCGTCAGCGGACGTTGATCTCGACGCGCCGGTTGCGGGGCTCGGGGATTTCGTCGTCCGTCAGAACTAGAGGCTCGCGCTCGCCACGCCCTGCCGTCCGGATGCGGGCGGTCGCAATGCCCAGGCCGACCAACTCGCCCCGCACACGCTCGGCGCGCTGCAAGGACAACCGGTCGTTGGACTGGGCATTGCCCACGCGGTCGGTGTGACCGATCACGAGGACGTCCGGTGCGCCCCGTCCACGCAGCTCCGTGAGGATCTTCTGGAACTCGATGCGCGATTCGGACGTGAACTCGTCGGTACCTTCGAGAAAGTA
This sequence comes from Burkholderiales bacterium, assembly GCA_035760345.1. Taxonomy (GTDB): domain Bacteria; phylum Pseudomonadota; class Gammaproteobacteria; order Burkholderiales; family SG8-39; genus JAABQT01. The sequence goes on from DASTTC010000082.1 coordinate 5,001, forward strand.
GACCAGAAAGGACTTGGGTCGGTCGGGAAGCGCGCCCAGCGCGATGGCGAACCCATTGCGCACGTCGCTGGCCGAAAGGCGCTGCGCCTGAGGCGGACTGCCGCCCACGACCCGGCTCGCGGCGTAGGCCTGGTTCAGGACCGTACGCTCGCCTCGCCGCTCGACGACAACCGTACCGACATGGCCGTTGGCCGACGGCAGCACGACGACCAGCTCGTCGCCGACCAGATCCGGTTGCAAGAAGACCATGAGCGCCCCGACGAGCGCGACGATCACGGCCCCCATGCTACTTTGCGGGCTCGTCCACCTGCACCACGAAATCGGTGCCGCGCACGCCCATGATCGCCGCCGGGGTGCGTACGCGCATCGCCCCGGGGGATTGTTTGACCATCTTGCCGGAGACCACCGCCAGCGTGCCTTTCCTCAAGGCGGCGTCGAACTTGCCTGCGTGCGTCGTGGTATCGAAGCTGTAATGCTCCACCACCAGCACGCTGTTCGGGCCCGTCGACAACAGGCTGTTGTCGCTGAACGTCACGCCGGCCGAGCCGTCCGCGCCGGTGACCAGGGTATCGGACTGGCGGATTGTCATTCCGACCTTCGCCGGCAGGCGCTTGCCGTCCCGCTCGACGTGAACGGTGCCTTTGGCCGTCTTGATCTGCCCGACGTCGTCCGCCCGGGCGAGGCCCGAGACCGCCAACGCAAGTACCGCAACTGCGACCATCTGGCGCATATAACCTCCCACTGAATGACAGGAATTTTATAATGCGCCGGGACAATGAGATAGAGCCATGAAATACGCCCGAGCAGCACAGTTTCTTGCACGCCTGGACCAGTTGCGCCCGATGCAAGGGTTCCTGGAGGCGTTTTGCGCGGATTGCGGCTTGGCCCGGACCGCCTGCCTGCGCCTGAACCTGGTGGTCGAAGAACTATTCACCAACACCGTAAAACACGGCCATCGGGGCGATTGCGACGCACCAGTTTGGGTCGCGGTGTCGCGCGCGGGCGACAGGCTGCAACTGCTCTACGAGGACAAGGCGCCGCCCTTCAACCCCTACGCCCGGCTGCGGGAAGAAACGCCGGATATGACGCTCGAGATGCGAAAGATCGGCGGGCTTGGCGTGCTCCTGACCAAGGAGCTGGCGGCATCGCGCGACTACGCCTACCTGTTCGGCCGCAACCGCATCCTGCTGACCCTCGCGTCCGCCTAGCCTGGTACCCGGGGCCTCTCCCGCGCGTCCCTGTTCACAGGCATTGTATTTGCTCCTGCCGGGCTAACATGTGCGGCGCGGCGTTCGCGTCGAGCGCGAAAACCGGGTGCTGCAATGCGCCCTGCACCCGGATCGCCGAGTGCCGCGAGAAAGCGCCCGGCTTCTTCTGCGTCGGGTCGAGCAGCAGGTCGAGCGTTTCGTCGCGCAGATTCAGCGTGCCGCTTCCGTCGATGCGCGTCTGCTCGGTGTCGAACAGGAGCGCGCGCGACTTGCCGAGCCCGTTCTCGAAATCGAACGCGATCGCCGCACAGTGCACGACGATAGCGCGGTCGCCGCTGATGATCAACCGCAGGACCTTGCCGAAGTTCTGGCCGAGCTTTGCATCGAGCAGGTTCGAAATGCGCGCTCCGACCATCTGCAGCGACATCGACCCCGTCGCGCTGCCCGCGATCGCCGAGAGCGAATTGCCGCGGCCGCTCAACTCGAC
>DASTTC010000083.1:0-3918 GCA_035760345.1 Burkholderiales bacterium
CCGCGGTAGGCGGCTCGGCTGCCGTGGCCCGCCGCCGGCTTGAAGAACAGCTTGCGCCGCCCGGCCCACAGGCGCTCTGCCTCCTGCGCGGCGACGACCTGCGTGCGCGGGATGCCCCGTTGCAGCGCGGCGATCACCGCCTCTCGCACGCCCCACGAACGCAGCCGATCGACGTCCGTGAGCAGGCTCAGGTTGCGCTTGTCCGCGTACAGCGCATGCGCACGCGGATGCGGCGTGATCACGGCAGCGTTGGCGAGGTAGGCGGTGCACAGCGCCACGCTCTGCATCGCCTCGAACGCGAAATCCGTAAGCCGGTTGTAGACCAGGTCGACAGGCCCCCGCGCATCACGCAGGCCCCCGGACTCGAATACCAATTGCTCCGGCGCGAGCACCACCGCCTCGACGCCAAAGCGCCGGAACAGCTGCGCGAAGAGCAGGAATTCCGGGTACAGGAACTGCTGCTCGGGCGCCTCGTCCACGATGGCGATGCGCCGCGGCAGGCCGGCACGCCCGCCGCGCCGCCATTCCTGCACGAACATGTCGAACAGCGTGCGCTCGAGATCCTTCGCCAGCACCGGCCCGCCCTCCAGCGCCTCGATTTCCTTGCAGCACGCGCGCTGCGCCCGCGCCAGGGCCGCATTGAGCAGCGCGCCGCCCGCATTGGTGTTGATTTCGATCAGACGCGGCCCGTCGGCTCCGATGTGGAAGTCGTAGCCGATGAATGCCCCCGCCGCACCGGGATCATGGCGGGCGATCGGCGGCGCCCAGCCGAGCGCGGCCTCGCGATAGGACGGGTGCGCGATCACCTCCTCGGCGGCCCGGACAACGCCCGCCATGGCGTCCACATGCTCGCGCGACACGAATACCGGCAGCGCGGCGAAAAGGTGCGGGCAACGTTGTTCGATCATCCCGTGCAAGCCCTGCGCCGCGGGATCGGCTTCGAGCGCACGGCGCAGCGCCTCCTTGTCGAGGCTGATGCAGAAACAGCCGCTATTCAGCGCTTCGATCATGCGCTGGTTCGCAAGTGCCCCCGCCGCAGCAGTTTTCACTGAGATACCCGACGAGTGCGTTCATGGCCTGGTAATCGGCCGTGTAGATGACGAAGCGGCCCTCGTGCCGGCTCTGCGCAAGCCCGGCCCGCGCCAACCCGGCAAGGTGAAAGGACAGCGTGGCGGGCGCGAGATCGAGCTGCTCGCCGATCCTGCCCGCCGCCATGCCCTCCGGCCCTGCCTGCACCAGCAGCCGGAAGATCCCGAGCCGCGTGTCCTGGGCGAGGGCGCCAAGGGCTTGCACTGCCTGTTTCGTTTCCATGTTTCCAATAATATGGAATTGTTTTTCAAATGGCAAGCGCTTAAGCGGTCGCGGCCTGACGCACCGCGGCTGCGATGGAATTCGCTGCCGCTTCAACGAGTTCCTTAGATTCCCCTTCCACCATCACCCGCAAAAGGGGTTCCGTGCCTGAGGGCCGCAGCAGCACCCTGCCCCGTCCATCGAGCGACTTTTCCGCGTCCGCCTGCGCTTTCCCGATTGCGCGATCCTTCTGCCACTCGAAACCCCGCGGCACCTGCACGTTGATCAATACCTGCGGGAACATCACCAGTTCCACCGTCAACTCCCGCAGCGTCTTGTTCGATTCGCGCAGCGCCGCCAGCACCTGCAGCGCCGAGACGATGCCATCGCCCGTCGTGTGGCGATCGAGGCAGATGAGATGGCCCGAGTTCTCCCCGCCCAGCATCCAGCCCTTTTCGCGCATCAGCTCCAGCACATAGCGGTCGCCAACCCGCGCGCGCGCGAAAGGCACGCCGAGCTTCGCGAACGCCTGCTCCACCGCGAGGTTGGTCATCAACGTGCCCGCGACCCCTGCCACCGGTCCTTTCGACGCACGGTGTTTCACGATCGCATACAGCAACTGGTCGCCGTCGTAGAGCGCGCCCTGCGCATCCGCCATGATCAGGCGATCGCCGTCGCCGTCCAGCGCAATCCCGAGATCCGCCTGGTGCATGCGCACGGCACTCTCCAGTTGCCGCGGCGAGGTCGCGCCGAACAGGTCGTTGATGTTGAAGCCGTCGGGCGAGACGCCGATCGGCACCACGTCCGCCCCGAGCTCATGCAACACGTTGGGCGCCACGCTGTACGCCGCGCCATGCGCGCAGTCCACCACGATCCTGAGGCCGCGCAGGTCCAGGTTCGCCGGGAAGCAGGATTTGCAGAATTCGACGTAGCGCCCGGGGGCATCGTCCACCCGTCGCGCCTTGCCGAGCTGCGCCGACTCGTTGCAGCCGATCGGGCTCTCGAGCGCGCGCTCGATCTCGGTTTCGACCGCGTCGGGCAGCTTGAAACCGTCGCCGGAGAAGAACTTGATGCCGTTGTCGGCATACGGGTTGTGCGATGCGCTGATCACCACACCCGCCGAGAGGCGCAGCGCGCGCGCCAAGTACGCCACCCCCGGCGTGGGCAGTGGCCCGCACAGCAGCACGTCCACGCCGGCGGCGGAGAAACCCGCTTCCAGCGCCGCCTCCATCATGTAGCCGGAGATGCGCGTGTCCTTGCCGATCAGCACCGCGGGGTCGGCGCCGCGGCCGGCGAGGACCTTGCCGGCGGCATAGCCCAGGCGCAGCACGAAATCGGGCGTCATCGGTGCACGCCCGACGGTGCCGCGCACGCCATCGGTACCGAAGTACTTGCGGCTCAAGCTTGCCTCCAGGCCTCGAACATCAGGACGGCATCCCGGGTTTCGCTCACGTCGTGCACGCGCAGTATTCTCGCCCCTCCGAGCAGTGCGAGCAAAGCGGCTGCCAGACTGCCCGCCAGCCGCTCACCGGGTTCTCGCCCGGTGATGCGCCCGATCGAGGACTTCCTCGACCAGCCGGCAAGCAGCGGCACGCCCAAGGCCGCGAGCTCGGGCAGGCGCTTGAGCAGCGTGAGGTTGTGCGCCACGGTCTTGCCGAAGCCGAAGCCCGGATCGGCCACCAGGCGGTCGCGGGAGATGCCCGCCGCCTCGCAGGCGGCGATGCGCTCGGCCAGGAATTGCCTCACCTCCACGGCCACGTCGCCGTAGCGGGGGGCATGCTGCATGGTCTGTGGCTCGCCCTGCATGTGCATGAGGCAGATGCCGCAGCCGGTATCCGCCACGGCCTCGATCGCACCGGGTGAGCGCAGCGCCTGGATGTCGTTGATCATCGACGCGCCCGCGGCCAGCGCCGCCCGCATCACGCCCGGGCGCCGCGTATCCACGGATACCGGGGCGTCCCGCAGTGCCTGCACCACCGGAACGATGCGCTCGAGTTCTTCGCGCTCGGCAACGGGCGCCGCGCCGGGGCGCGTCGACTCGCCACCGATGTCGATCAGGTCCGCGCCGTCCTGCAGCAGCCGGCGCGCATGTGCGACGGCCGCCTGCGCATCGAGAAACCGGCCGCCCTCGGAAAAGGAATCGGGCGTGACGTTCACCACGCCCATCACCAGCGGTCGATCGAGCGGCAGGGCGAACCTGCCGCAGCGAAGCGTCACACCGCCGGGGACGCGGGCGCCGCCGCGCCGGCCGCGCCGTCGCCGGCTGGCCCGCCCGTGGGCGCGGGGGTGCTCGCGGGCGCCTTGGGCGCCCGCGGCGGCCTGCCCTGCATGATGTCGTTGATCTGCTCGGCGTCGAGCGTCTCCCACTCGAGCAGCGCCTGCGCCATCGCTTCGACCGTGCCGCGGTTGTCCTCGATCAGCTTGCGCGCGAGCTTGTACTGCGTGTCGATGATGCGCCGGATCTCCGCGTCCACTTTCTGCAACGTCGCTTCCGACACGTTCTTGTGCGTGGTGATGGAGCGGCCGAGGAACACCTCGCCCTCGTTCTCGCCGTACACCATGGTGCCGAGCTCGTCCGACATGCCCCATTGCGTCACCATGCGGCGCGCGATCTCCGTCGCGCGCTCG
>DASTTC010000084.1:0-3028 GCA_035760345.1 Burkholderiales bacterium
GCCTCGCAGCTGTCGCCCGTCACCGGCGGCGAGGACGGCCTGTCGTTCCGCCTGCCCGAGCTGCTGCGCGAGCGCCTGGTCGCCTACTACGTCGTCTTCGGCGTCGCGCTCGCGCTGTTCCTCGCGCTGCTGCGGGTGGTCAACTCGCCGTTTGGCCGCGTGCTGCTGTCGATCCGCGAGAACGAGTTCCGCTCCGAGGCCATCGGCTACCGCATCGTCAACTACCGCACGGCCGCGAACTGCCTCGCGGCGCTCGGCGCCACCGTGGCCGGGATCCTGTACGCGATCTGGCTGCGCTACACGGGGCCCGACACGACGCTGTCGTTCAACATCATGGTGGACATCCTGCTGATGGTGGTGATCGGCGGCATGGGCACGATGTATGGCGCGGTGCTCGGCGCCACGCTGTTCATCGTGGCGCAGAACTACCTGCAGGACCTGATGCGCGTGGCAAGCGACGCGCTCCAGGGCCTGCCCCTGCTGCCCGCGCTGCTGCACCCGGACCGCTGGCTGCTGTGGCTCGGGGTGCTGTTCATCCTGTGCGTGTACTACTTCCCGGCCGGCATCGTCGGGCGATTGCGCAAATGAACTCGCACTACCTCGTCTGCGAAGGCCGCGAGATCCACTACACCGAATGGGGCGCGGCGCACCGCGAGACGGTGATCGCCTGGCATGGCCTCGCGCGCACCGGGCGCGACATGGACGACATCGCCGCGCACCTCGCGCAGCGCTACCGCGTCCTGTGCCCTGACACCCTCGGCCGCGGCCTGTCGCAATGGAGCCCGGCGCCGCAGGCGGAGTACAGCCTCGCGTTCTACGCCAGGCTGGCGGTGTCGTTCGCCGACCAGCTCGGCCTGGACGAGTTCCACTGGGTCGGCACCTCGATGGGCGGCGCCATCGGCCTCGCGCTCGCCGCCGGCGCGATGCAAGGCCGCATTCGACGCCTCGTGCTGAACGACATCGGACCCAAGCTGGGCGCGGCCGCGGTCGAGCGCATCCGCGCCTATGCCGGAAACCCGCCGCAGTTCGAGCGCCTAAGCGAGCTGGAGGCGTACTTCCGCACCGTATACAAGCCCTACGGCTGGCTGTCCGACGAGCAGTGGCGGCGCCTTACCGAGACGTCGGTGCGGCGCACTGCCGAGGGCAAGGTCACGCCGCACTACGACCCGAACATGGTGATGCAGTTCCTGCACCATGAGCACGATTACGACCAGTGGGAGGCCTACGACGCCATCGACGTGCCGACGCTGTGCCTGCGCGGCGAGTCTTCGGACCTGCTGCTCGCCGACACGGCCGACGAAATGCGCAAGCGCGGCCCGCGCGCGGTGGTCGTGACCATTCCCGGCTGCGGGCACGCCCCCGCGCTCAACGTCCCGGACCAGTTCGCGCTGGTGGAGCGCTTCCTCAACGGAAAGTGAGAATCGCGGCGCGCTGCTAAGCTGCGCCGATGGACGCCCCGTTCGCCGAGTTCGCGCTGCTGCTCGTCATCTCGGCCCTGGTCGGCGCCCTCGCCGTGCGGCTGCGCCAGCCGGTGCTGATCGCGTACATCGTGGTCGGCATCGCCGTGGGGCCCGCCGGATTCGGCCTGGTGCAGGCCCACGACCAGATCAACCTGCTGGCGCAGATCGGCGTGGCGGTGCTGCTGTTCGTCGTCGGCCTGAAGCTCGACCTGCATCACGTGCGCCATATCGGCCCGGTGGCGCTCGCCACCGGCCTGGGCCAGCTCGCCTTCACCATCCTGTTCGGATTCGCGCTCATCGTGCTGATGGGCAAGAGCGTGATGGACGCGCTCTACGTGGCCGTGGCGCTGACCTTCTCCAGCACCATCATCATCGTCAAGCTGCTTTCGGACAAGCGCGAGCTCGACTCGCTGCACGGGCGCATCGCGGTGGGCTTTCTCATCGTGCAGGACATCGCCGTGGTGCTCGCCATGCTGGCGATGAGTGCACTGCGGGGCGCCGGCGACGCGGCGCCGCTGGAGGTCGCCGGCTCGCTGTTCCTGCGCGTCACGGCCGCGGGCGTGCTGATGTTCGTGCTGATGCGCTACGTCCTGCCGCGCCTCGTAGAACTGATGGCGCGCTCGCAGGAGCTGCTGCTGGTGTTCGCCATCGCCTGGGGCACCGGGCTCGCCGCGCTCGGCGAGTGGGCCGGGTTCAGCAAGGAGGCCGGCGCCTTCCTCGCCGGGTTCTCGCTCGCCTCCACCGCCTACCGCGAGGCGATGTCGGCGCGCCTCACCGGCATCCGGGATTTCCTGCTGCTGTTCTTTTTCATCGACCTCGGCTCGCGCCTGGACTTCTCCACGCTGGGCGGCGAGCTCTGGCCGGCCGCCGTGCTTTCGGTGTTCGTGCTGGTCGGCAATCCGCTCATCGTGATGGCGATCATGGGGTACATGGGCTACCGCAAGCGCACCGGCTTTCTCGCCGGGCTCACGGTGGCGCAGATCAGCGAGTTCTCCATCGTGTTCGTCGCCATGGGCATCACGCTGGGCCACATCGGCGTGGAGGCGCTCGGGCTCACGACATTGGTGGGCGTCGTCACGATCGCGCTGTCCACCTATATGATCCTGTACTCGCATGCGCTCTACGAGCGCCTCGCGCCCTGGCTGGGCGTGTTCGAGCGGCGTCGCCCGTTCCGCGAACTGGCGTTCGAGCGCCAGCGCCGCCCCGAAGGTGCGGCCGAGGCCATCGTGTTCGGCCTCGGGCGCTACGGCTCGCGCCTGCTGTCGCAGTTGAAGGAGCACGGTATCCGCGCGCTCGGCGTGGACTTCGATCCGGAGGCCGTGCGTGCGCTGCGCCGGCATGGACTGGCGGTGCGCTTTGGCGATGGCGAGGACCCGGATTTCCTCGAGTCCCTGTCCCTGCAGGACACACCCTGGGTGATCACGACGCTGCCGCAATGGGAGTCCAACCGCGCTTTCCTGCACGCGTTGCGCGCGGCCGGGTTCAAGGGCCGCGTCGCCGGCGTGGTGCGGGACGAAGCCCACGCCGTGGCGCTCGGCCGCCTGGGCGTGGAGCGCGTGCTGCACGTG
>DASTTC010000085.1:0-2063 GCA_035760345.1 Burkholderiales bacterium
AGCCCTTGGGCTGCCCGGTGCTGCCCGAGGTGTAGGGCATGAGGCACAGGTCGTCCGGCGTCGCCGTCGATGGCGCGGGCGCATGGTCTCCGGGGCGCCAGTCGTCCATCACCACGAGGTGCTCGAGCGCGAGGCCGGCAACGCGCGCAGCCACTTCCCGCTCGACCACCGCCACCTTCGCGCCGCTGTCCTCGAGGTATTGCGCGAGCTCGCCGGCGACGTTGGCGGGGCTCACCGGCACCGCCACCGCGTCGGCGCGCAAGACCGCGAACAGGCCGACGATGAAATCCGGGCCGTTCTGCAGGTCGAGCAGCACCCGCTCGCCCTTGTGCACGCCGCAGGCGTGCTGCAAGTGCGCGGCGAGCGACTCCACGCGCCGCAGCAGCTCGCGATAGGCGAGCGCCTCGCCCTGGAACACGGTCGCCGGCTTGTCGGGAAAGCGCGCCGCGGAGCGCGACAACAGGTCGTGCAGGCGCAGCGGCTCGAGCGCGAGGCTGCGCGGCAGGTCCGCGGGCCAGTGCGCGAAGTGGCGGGGCTCCACGGGCGGGAAGTATAGTGGCGGCGTGGCCGGGCACACGTTCCTGTTCCGCGAGGGTCTCTGGCGCGCCGCGGGCGAGTACCGCGACGGCGCGGGCGTCGCGACGCCCGTGGACGGCGAGACGCGCATCCGCCACGAGGCGGGCCGCTGGGTGAGCGAGAGCGTGATGGTGGTGCGGCGCAACCCGCCGCAGGAGCAGCGCAGCCGCTACGACATCGCGCCGGTCTCGCCGGGTTCGCAGTCCACGCACTGGACGGCGGAGAACCAGAACCTCGGCACGCTGAACGGGCGCTTCGTGGTCGCGGGCGACGCGATCCTGTCGTTCTACTCGAGCGCCACCGGACGCTACCGCGGCTTCGAGTCCATGCAGAAAAAGGACGCCAGGCACTACGCCGTGCGCGGCGCGATGCTCGACCACGACAAGCTCATCTCGACCTGGGTGGTCGAGCTCGCGGCGGCATGAGCGCGCTGGAGAGCGCGTTCCTGCCCGCGGGCGAGGCGCGCTGGCGCGCCACGCAGCTCACGCGCGGGCCCTGGGAACCGGGGCACCAGCACGCGGGACCGCCGAGCGCGCTCGTCGCGCGCGCGGTGCTCGCGGCCGCGGCGCCGATGGGCCTTGCGCACCTCGCGCGGCTGACGGTGAACCTGCTGCGTCCGATTCCCATCGACGAGCTGGCGATCGCGGTGAACACAGACTACGCCGGGCGCAACTCCGCGCATTTCTCTTTCGCCCTCGAGGCGCAGGGCAAGGAGGTGGCGCGCGGCACGGCGCTGGTGCAGCGCGAGGCGCCGCTCGTGCTGCCCGAAGGGCTGCCCGAACATCCGCTGCCGAAAGCGCCTCGCTCGCCAGCCGACTCTCCCGCCGGGCAGTTTCCCTTTGCTTCAAAGGATCCGGGCTACTCCGACCTGGTGGAAACGAGAGTGGCGGAAGGACAGATGTTCCGCGGCCCCTGCGCCATCTGGTTTCGCCTGCGCCATCCGATCGTCGCGGGCGAGGCGCCGCTACCGGCCGAGCGTGTGGTGGTGGCCGCGGATTCGGGCAACGGCATCAGCGCGATCCTCGACTTCCGCAAATACCTCTTCGTCAATACGGACCTCACCATCAACCTGCTGCGCCAGCCGAAGGGCGAGTGGGTGTGCATCCGGGCGCAGACCCTGCTCGGGCCCGATTCCAGCGGCCTCGCCGAATCGCGGATCTACGACGAGGGAGGGTTGATCGGGCGGGGGACGCAGAGCCTCGTGGTGCGGGCGCGGTGATCGGCGCGCTGCTGCTCGCCCTCGCGAGCGCCCAGGTGCCACCCACCACGGCCGAGTTCGCGGCCTACACCGGCCTGCACGCGGCGGCCGCGCGCGACGAGGCTGCGGAGATCATGCGCCTCGTCAAGGGCGGCGCGGATGCCAACGAGCGCGACCGCTACCGGCGCGCGCCGCTGCACGTCGCCGCGTATCGCGGCCAGCACGCGGCAATGCGCGCGCTGGTGAAGGCGGGCGGGAACCCCAATGCGCTCGAGTACGACCGCTACGA
>DASTTC010000086.1:0-5270 GCA_035760345.1 Burkholderiales bacterium
GCAGCCGAGGATCACCTCGTCGAGGTCCTGCGGCGCGAACTTCTGTCGCACCAGCAGCGCGCGCCCCGCCTGCACGGCGAGGTCGCCGGCGGCGAACGGGCCGGGGCGGTTCTTGGATTTCAGGAACGGCGTGCGTGCGCCATCGACGACGAAAACGGAGGCTCGGGTCATGTCAGGCTGCCTTGGCTTGGACGGGCTTCGCTTCGTCCAGTTTGGCGAGGACCTCGGCGCGGCCGTAGTCCTGCGGGAAGTCGTCGACCTGGATGACGCGCTTGCGCAGCGTTTCCTTGCGCTGCCAGTGCGCGTACTCCTCGGGGGTGATGACGCCCGCGTCGCGCGCGAGCAGGGCGGTGTCGGTGCCCGAGCGCGGCTCGAGCGCGCCGCGCTTCACCGCTTCGCGAAACTTCTGCTCGATCGGCTCGCAGGCCACCGTGGCGAGGAACGCCGCCTCCAGCACGCCCGTGGCGTCCGCTTCGCCCTTCGGCAGGTAGACACCCGCGGTGAGGCGGTCGCGCGCCGCACCCGGTTCGAGTGCGATCTTCGCGCACTCGTGATTGCGCGAATCGAGCGGCGGGCGGAACGGCATGCCCAGCGGGAATATCGTCCAGCGCAGCACGGTGGCGAGCGCTTTCACCGGGAAGTTCGACAGGATCTGGTCGATCGCCTGCTGCGCCGAGTACAGCGCCCGGCGCACCGACCAGCGCACCAGCGGCAGGTCGGCTTTCAGCCGGCCCTGGTCCTCATAGCGCTTCAACGTCGCCGAGGCGAGGTACATCATCGAGAGCACGTCGCCCAGGCGTCCCGAGATCTTCTCCTTTCTTTTCAGTGCGCCGCCCATCGCCAGCATCGAGACATCGGCGAGGAACGCGAACGCGGCCGACAGGCGCGTGATGTGGCGGTAGTAGTGGCGCGTTTCCGGCGCGGTGCCGATCGGCGCCGTGGCGAACAAGGCGCGCGTCAGACCGTGCAGGAAAGCGCGCACCCCGTTCGAGAGCGTGTGCCCGATGTGCGAGGTGAACGCGTCGTCGAACTCGCGCGACGCCTCCTCGCCCTGCAGTTCCTTCGCCGCGCGCATCTCGCGCAGCACGTAGGGATGGCAGCGGATCGCGCCCTGGCCGAAGATGATCAGCGTGCGCGTGAGGATATTGGCGCCCTCCACTGTGATGCCGACGGGCAGCACCTGGTAGCCGCGGCCGACCCAGTTGTTCGGTCCGAGGCAGATGCCCTTGCCGCCGTGGATGTCCATGGCGTCGTTCACGCAGGCGCGCGCCCCTTCGGTGAGGTGGTACTTGGCGATGGCCGAGATCACCGAGGGCTTCTCGCCCTGGTCGACGGCCCCCGCGGTCATGACGCGCGTCGCCTCCATCATGTAGGTGTTGGCGGCGATGCGCCCGAGCGCCTCTTCCACGCCCTCGAGCTTGCCGATCGGCGTGCGGAACTGGCTGCGCACGCGCGCGTATGCGCCGGTCACGCGCGCCAGCGCCTTCGCGCCGCCCGCGGAGGACGCCGGCAGCGAGATCGAGCGGCCCGCCGCGAGGCAATTCATCAGCATCATCCAGCCCTTGCCCGCGTACTCGCGCCCGCCGATGATCCATTCGAGCGGCACGAACACGTCCTTGCCCCAGTTCGGGCCGTTCTGGAACGCGCCATTCAGCGGCAGGTGGCGCCGGCCGATATGCACGCCGGGCGTGGCGGTCGGGATCAGCGCGCAGGTGATGCCGAGGTCTTCCTGGCCACCAAACTGAGCGCCCAGCAGGTGCTCGGGGTCGTACAGGCGGAACGCGAGGCCAAGTAGCGTCGCCACCGGCCCGAGCGTGATGTAGCGTTTGTCCCAGGTGAGGCGCATCCCGAGCACCTCCTTGCCCTGCCAGTTGCCCTTGCAGACGATGCCGAAGTCCGGGATGGAAGCGGCGTCCGACCCGGCTTCCGGGCTGGTCAGCGCAAAGCAAGGGATCTCCTGACCCTTCGCGAGCCGCGGCAGGTAATGGTTCTTCTGCTCGTCGGTGCCGTAGTGCAGCAAGAGTTCTGCCGGCCCGAGCGAATTGGGCACCATCACCGTCACGGCGAGCGCGTTGCAGCGCGAGGAGAGTTTCGTCACCACCTCGGAGTGCCCGAACGCCGAAAAGCCGAGGCCGCCGTATTGTTTCGGGATGATCATGCCGAAGAAGCCCTTGTCCTTGAGGAACTGCCACAGCTGCGGCGGCAGATCGTAGCGCTCGTGCGTGATCTCCCAGTCGTTCGCCATGGCGCAGGCTTCTTCGACCGGGCCGTCGACGAATGCCTGCTCCTCGGCGGTGAGCCGCGGCACGGGCGTGGCGAGCAGGCGCTCCCAGTCCGGGCGGCCGGAAAACAGATCCGCGTCCCACCACACGGTGCCGGCGTCGATCGCCTCTTTCTCCGTTGGCGACATGTCGGGGAGGATGCGGCGGTAGATCGCGAGCAGGGGGTCGCTCAGCAAACGGCGGCGCAGCGCCGTCAGGTTGAACACCAGCGCGAGCACGACGAACACGGCTGCCAGCGTTGCATTGGTGGTCGGGCCGAAGCCCAGGAGGGTGGCCCAGGTGGCGCCAATCACGCCGAGCGCGGCGGTCCAGACGAACAGGGGTGCGCGCAAGGCGGCTAGCGCAATGATGGCGGCGAGGGTGGCGATGCTGAAAGTGATCATGATGTTCTCCTCGGGACCCGCTCAGGCTGCGATCTTGACAGGCTGCGCCCCCGGCATCGGGGCGAGGAGTCCCGCGCCCAGGAACGCGACCAGGCGGTCCTCGAGCACGCGCGCGTCGTACCGATCCTCGGGCTTGGCGCCGGCAATGAGCTGGACCGTGTCGGTCGCGGCGAGCGTGTAGGCGAGCGTGCCGAACATGAAATGCATTCGCCACACCAGCTCGTCCTTGGGCAGTTCGGGCATCGCGCGCACGAACGCCGCCTTGAAGCGCTCCATGGCGGGGGCGTACATGCGGCCGATGAGCTGGCGGATCGGCTTCGCCGGCTCGGTATAGGCGCGCCCGAGCAGGCGCGAGAAGGAGCGCCCGCCGCCGTGCGTGTCCTCGATCATGCGCAGGCTCGCGCCGATGAAGGCGCGGATGATTGCCGCCGCGGTGAGGGCTTTGCCGCCGGCCTCCTGCTCCAGCCGTTCCAGCGCGGCCAGGCGCTCGGCGTTCATCGGGTCGAGGCGCCGGCGGAACACCGCCTCGATGAGCGCGTCCTTCGAGCCGAAGTGGTAGTTGACGGCGGCCAGGTTGACGCCCGCGCCGGCGGTGAGCATGCGCATCGATGCGCCCTCGAAGCCGTGCTGCATGAAAAGCTCCTCGGCAGCGTCGAGGATGCGGGTCTGGGTTTCCTTCAGGGGCTTGATGGCGCGTACGCTCATGACGCTGTTCCTTTCAAACGAACGTTTGAATGATAGGCAACGAGCCCCTTATGCGTCAAGGGGTTCCGCGGCGCCGGCTGCATTAGAATCCGCGCCTTCCAATGGCGACTGATCCGCACGGTTCGGCCTCCGCGTCGCCCGCCCGCAAGAACGATTGGCGCGTGCTGGGGATGCTCCTGCCATACCTTTGGGAGTACCGCTGGCGCGTGGCGCTGGCGCTCGCGTTGCTCGTCACCGCCAAGCTCGCCAACGTCGCGGTGCCCCTGGTGCTGAAGGAGGTGGTCGACGGGCTCGACCCCACGCTCGCGGTGCTCGCGGTGCCCGCGGCGCTGCTCGCCGCCTACGGCCTGCTGCGCTTTTCGACGACGCTGTTCGCCGAGCTGCGCGACGTGGTGTTCGTGCGCATCACGCAGCGCGCCATCCGCCGCGTGGCGCTCGGGGTGTTCCGCCACCTGCACGCGTTGAGCCTGCGCTTTCACCTGGAGCGCCAGACCGGCGGCATGACGCGCGACATCGAGCGCGGCACGCGCGGCATCTCGACCCTGCTGTCGTACCTCATCTTCTCCATCCTGCCGGTGATCCTGGAGTTCGCGCTGGTGGCGGCGGTGCTGCTGGCGAAGTTCGATTGGCGCTTCGCCGCCATCACCTTCGGCGCGGTCGCCGTGTATCTCGCCTATACGTTCTTCGTCTCGGAGTGGCGCATCGCCATCCGCAAGCGCGCCAACGAGCTCGATTCGAAGGCCAACACGCGCGCCATCGACAGCCTGCTCAATTACGAGACGGTGAAGTATTTCGGCAACGAGGACTTCGAGGCCGGGCGCTACGACGACAGCCTGCGCCGCTACGAGTCGGCGGCCACCACCAGCGAGGCCTCGCTCGGGCTGCTCAACATCGGCCAGAGCCTGATCATCGCACTCGCGGTGACCGCGCTCATGTTCCTCGTCGCCGAAGGCGTGGCGGCGCGCGCTCTCACGCTGGGCGACCTGGTGCTGGTGAACGGCCTGCTGATCCAGCTCTACATCCCGCTCAACTTCCTCGGCATGGTGTACCGCGAGATCAAGCAGTCGCTCGCGGACACCGACCGCATGTTCCGCCTGCTGGGCGAGAACCTGGAAATACAGGACCGCCCCGATGCGCGCGAGCTGGCGGCGGGGCCGGCGCGCGTCGAGTTCCGCGGCGTGGATTTCTCCTATGAGCCGGCGCGCCGCATCCTGCGGGAGGTGTCCTTCGCCATCCCGGTGGGCCACCGGGTGGCCGTCGTCGGGCATTCGGGATCGGGCAAGTCGACGCTGGCGCGCCTGCTGTACCGCTTCTACGACGCGGGCGGCGGCGCGATCCTGGTCAACGGCATCGACATCCGCGACGTGGCGCAGCGCAGCCTGCGCGCCAAGATCGGCATCGTGCCGCAGGACACGGTGCTGTTCAACGACACCATCTTCTACAACATCCAGTACGGCCGGCCCGAGGCCAGCGCGGCCGAAGTGATCGAGGCGGCGCGCGCCGCGCATATCCACGATTTGATCGAGAGCCTGCCGCTGAAGTACCAGAGCACGGTCGGCGAGCGCGGCCTCAAGCTCTCGGGCGGCGAGAAGCAGCGTGTGGCGATCGCGCGCGCCATCCTGAAGAATCCGTCGATCCTGATCTTCGACGAGGCCACCTCGGCGCTCGACTCCAGGGCGGAGAAAGCCATCCAGGCGGAGCTGGCGCGCATCGCCGAGGGTCGCACCACGCTGGTCATCGCGCACCGGCTCTCGACGGTGATGGACGCCGACCAGATCCTGGTGCTGGATCAGGGACGCATCGTCGAACGCGGCACCCACGGCGAGCTGCTCGCCGCCGGCGGCGAGTACGCGCGCTTGTGGGCGCTGCAGCGCGAAGCCGCGCAGGCCGCCGAGGTCCT
>DASTTC010000087.1:0-7996 GCA_035760345.1 Burkholderiales bacterium
CGCGCAGAAATACGGCTGGGGTGCGGCATACCTCGCGTGCACCGCCTTCGCGCTGCCGGCGATGCTGGTCGGGATGGTGATGGGCGAGCCGCAGCGGCATCGCGAGCCCGCCGTGCCGCGCGGCGTCCTCGAGGCGATGCGCGCCTATTTCAGCCCCCTCGCCGAGTTCGTGCGGCGCCAGGGAGCCCTCGTCGTCCTGCTATTCGTGCTGATCCACAAGATCGGCGACACGCTCGCCAACCTCACGCTGCGGCTGCTGTTCGAGAGCCTCGGCTTCAGCAACCAAGAAATCGCCTTCTACGATGTCGGCATCGGCTTCGTCGCGCTGCTGGCCGGCATTTTCGCCGGCGGCATCCTCTACGGCCGGCTGGGCATGAAGCACGCAGTGCTCGCGAGCCTCGTCCTGATGGCGGTGTCGAATGTCAGCTTCGCCGCGCTGGCGGCGGTGGGCCACAGCAACTGGGGCATGGCCGCCGCGGTCGGCTTCGAGAACTTCGCCAGCGGCATTGGCGGGGTGACGGTGGTCGCCTATCTCTCCGCGCTGTGCAACCTGCGCTTCACCGCCACCCAGTACGCGCTTTTGTCGGCGCTCGCCAGCATCGCCGGGCGATTTCTCACCGGGACGACGGCGGGATCACTGATCGAGGCGTTTGGTTACGTGAATTTCTACCTGCTCACCACGGCGGTTGCGCTCCCGGGCGTGATCCTGTACTGGCTGATGATCCGCTCCGGGCTGGCCGAGCTGTCGATCGGCTCGGCCGGCACGGCGGGCGAAGGCGACGCGCGGCGGTGACGTCCCCTTTCCTTCAGGGCTGAATCTGCGCGCGCACTTCGCCGCCCTTGTGGCGCGCCGTGTGCACGTTCACGTAGAGCTCGCCCGCTTTCCAGGCGCTGATCTGCGCAGCCGTGAGCTTGCGGCCTTCCGGCACGCTGTAGGTGTCGCCCTTCTTCTCGAGCGGCACGATCACCGGGCCGTTCCTGCCCTTGGCGCCCAGGTGGATGTGAGCCGCCGTGCCCGCGACGCCCTCGGTCGAAACGCTCCCGGTGACCGTGCCGTCATCCGCGAGCCGGAAGCTGCCGCTCCCCGAGCCCGTGACATTGACCGGCGGCACTTCCTCCGCCCCGCTCAGCTTCACGCCGACGGCGTTGCTGCCCGGAATCCAGTGCGGCAGCGTGCCTTGCACCTGCGCGCAGCCCGCCAGACCGAACGCCGCGACAATCGCCAGAATCTTCAGTGCCTGCGTGCTCATGATCGTGCCTCCCTCGTAGTGGACGGCAGATGCTGCGCCGTAAGTGCGCGCCCGGTCAAGCCCCGCCGGGGCTAGTCCGTGACGCGGTACACGGCGATGCTGCCGAGGAGGTTCGGCAGCACGCGTACCGGCCGCCCGCCGTGCAGCACCGCGCGCTCGCGGATCGTCGCGCCCAGCCGCGCGCACAGGTCCTCGAAGTCGGCGAGGGTGCACAGGTGCACGTTCGGCGTGTTGTACCACTGGTGCGGCAGTTCCTCCGACACGGGCATGCGCCCGGCGAGCACCTGCAGGCGCGCCTGCCAGTGGCCGAAGTTGGGAAAAGACACGATCGCCTCCTTACCCACGCGCAGCATCTCGCGCGTCAGGAACTCGATGCGGTGGATGGTCTGCAGGGTCTCCGACAGGATGACGTAGTCGAAGCTGCCGTCCTGGAACAGCGCGAGCCCGGACTCCAGGTCGAGCTGCAGGACGTTCACGTCGTTGCGCAGGCTGGCGAGGACCTCGGCGTCATCGAACTCGACGCCGTAGCCGTGCGCCTGGTTCCTTTGCCACAGGTGCTTGAGCAGCGACCCGTCGCCACAGCCCAGATCGAGCACCCGCGCGCCCGGCGCCACCCACTGCGCGATCGTTTCGAGGTCGGGGCGCGTCACAGCTCGATGTTGCCGAAGTAGGCGGCGAGCGCGCCGTGGTAGCGCGGGTCTTCCAGCAGGAAGGCGTCGTGCCCGCCCGGCGCGTCGAGCTCGAGGTAGGAGACGATGCGCCGGTTGTCGAGCAGCGCCTTCACCAGGGCGCGAGAGCGCGCCGGCGCGAAGCGCCAGTCGGACTTGAAGGACACCACCAGGAAGGCGGCCGTGGCGCGCGCGAAGGATGCCGCCAGGTCGCCGCCGAAGTCGCCCGCCGGGTCGTAGTAGTCGAGCGCCTTGGTGATGCGCAAGTACGTGTTGGCGTCGAAGTAGGTGGAGAACTTGTCGCCCTGGTGGCGCAGGTAGCTCTCGATCTCGAAGTCGATGTCGAAGTCGAAGCCCGGCGCAGCCCGGCGCAGCGCACGCCCGAACTTCTCCATCATCGCGTCGTCCGAGAGGTAGGTGATGTGCCCGATCATGCGCGCGATGCGCAGCCCCCGGCGCGGTACCACGCCATGCTCGTAGTAGTGCCCGCCGTGGAAATCCGGATCGGTCATGATCGCCTGGCGCGCGACTTCGTTGAAGGCGATGTTCTGCGCCGAGAGCCGGGGCGTGGAGGCGATCACCAGGGAGTGCCCGACGCGATCCGGATGGGCGAGCGCCCACTGCAGGGCCTGCATGGCGCCCAGCGAGCCGCCGATCACCGCCGCGAAGCGCCCGATGCCGAGGTGGTCGGCCAGGCGCGCCTGCGCCGCCACCCAGTCCTCGACCGTGACCACGGGGAAGTCGGCGCCGTAGGGCTTGCCGGTGGCGGGGTTGACCGAGGTCGGGCCGGTGGAGCCGAAGCAGCCGCCAATGTAGTTGTTGCCGATGACGAAGAAGCGGTTGGTGTCGAGGGGCTTGCCGGGCCCGACGAGGTTGTCCCACCAGCCAACGTCCTCAGGATGCGCCGCGTAGGTGCCGGCGACGTGGTGCGAGGCGTTGAGCGCGTGGCACACGAGCACCGCATTCGAGCGCGCGGCATTCAGCGTGCCGTAGGTTTCGTACATGAGCTCGAAGCGCGGGATCTCGGCGCCGCTGCGGAACCGGAACGGCTCCTCGAACGCCGCGCGCTTCGCTTGCACGATGCCGACCGACCCGGCCATGCGCCCTCGCCACGAAAAAGCCCGTTCAGCTTTCGCGAGAACGGGCTTTGCGGGCCGGTCTCTTTAGCGGCATTTGTAGAGCGCCCGCAAGCTGAACATCAAATCGGCGCTGGTGCGGATTATAGCCGGGCGGCTCCGCTTTCGGCCATCGCGTCGATCTCGGGGTCCGTGAAGCCCGCCTCCTTCAGCACCTCGCGCGTGTGCTCGCCGTGTCGCGGCGCGTGGCGCCGGTACTCCGGGTGCGTCTCCGACCACTCCGAGGGCACCTGCATCGACAGGAGCTTGCCCTCGCTCGGGTGCTCGATCTCGCGGAAATAGCCGATCGCGCCCAGGTGCGGGTCGCGCAGGATGTCCTCGAGGCTATTCATGCGCTGCACCGGAATATCGGCGCGCTCGAACGCCTGCAGCCAGTGCGCCGTCGTCTGCTTCGTCATCTCGGCGGCGACGAAACCGTACACCGCGTCGTAGTTCTGGCTGCGGCCCGTGGGCGAGGCGAAGCGCTCGTCCGCCAGCATGTCCTGGCGCCCGATCATCTCGAAGAACGCCTTCCAGTGCTTGTCGTTGTAGATCAGCACGCAAACATGGCCGTCGTGCGTCTCGTACGGGCGACGGTGCTTGGAAAGCATGCGCGGGTAACCGCCTTCGCCGAGCTGCGGCTCGAAGGTATAGCCGCCCATGTGCTCGCCGAGCACGGTCTGCAACAGGCTCTCGAACATGGGCACATCCACGCGCTGGCCCTTGCCGGTCCGCTCGCGGGCATAGAGCGCGGCGCACACGGCATTGACCACGTGCAGGCCCACCGAGCGGTCGGCCATGGTCGCCGGCACGAAGCGCGGCGACTCCGCGCCCGATTCGCGCAGCAGCCACGGCAGGCCGCAGGCGCCCTGGATCAGGTCGTCGTAGGCGGCCTTCGCCGCATAGGGGCCATTCTGGCTGTAGCCGAAGGCACCGACATAGATGAGCTTCGGGTTGACCGCCTTCACGTCCTCGTAGCCGAGCTTCAGGCGCGCCATCGCCTGCGGGCGGATGTTGTAGACCAGTACGTCGGCTTTCGCCGCGAGCGCGAGGCAGGCGGCGCGTGCCTCGGGCTGCTTGAGATCCAGCACGATGCCGCGCTTGTTGCGGTTGGCATTCAGAAAGATGTGCCCCATGCCCTTGGACCGGAACGGCCACACGTGGCGCATGATGTCGCCTTCGGGCGGCTCCACTTTCACCACGTCGGCGCCGAAGTCGGCGAGGATCTGCGTCGCGTAAGGCCCCATCACCACCGTCGTGAGGTCCAGCACGCGTACGCCGTCGAGCGGTCCGGGCATGTCGTGACTCCTCAGGCGTTCAGTTTCGCGAGCAGCTCGCGCGTCTTCGTCGCATCGGCCGAGCGCAGCACTTTCTGCGCGAGCGCCCGCGTCTGGGTGAGGCTCGTTCGCAGCACACGCTCCTTGATCGCCAGCAGCTGCGTCGGGTGCATGGAGAAACTGCGCAGCCCGAAGCCCAGCAGCAGGCGCGTGAGCGCCAGATCGCCCGCCATTTCGCCGCAGACCGCGACCGGCGTGCCGGCGCGGCTGGCCGCCTGGATGACGTGCGCGACCAGATGCAGTACCGCCGGGTGCAGCGGATCGTACAGGTGCGCCACCGCATCGTCGGTGCGGTCGATGGCGAGCGTGTACTGGATCAGGTCGTTGGTGCCCAGGGACAGGAAGTCCAGGCGCTGCATGAACATCGGCAGCGCGAGCGCCGCCGCCGGGATCTCGATCATGCCGCCGACCGGGATCGACTTGTCGTAGGGCAGCCCCCTGGCGTCGAGCTGTGCCTTGGCCTGGCGCACGAAAGCGAGCGCCTGGTCCACCTCGTGCGCGTGCGCCACCATCGGCAGCAGGATCCTTACCTTGCCATAGTGCGAGGCGCGCAGGATGGCGCGCAGCTGCGCGAGGAACATGTGCGGCTCGGCGAGGCAGTAGCGGATGGCGCGCAACCCCAGGGCCGGATTGGGCATCGGCTGCGGGTGGCCGGTCAGGGCCTTGTCCGCACCCACGTCGAGGGTGCGGATCACCACCGGCTTGCCTTTCAGGGTGCGCGCCACCTCGCGGTAGGCCTCGAACTGCTCGTCTTCGCCGGGGAGGTTCGAGCGGTTCATGAACAGGAACTCGGTGCGGAACAGGCCCACGCCCTGCGCGCCGGCCTCGTGCACCTTGTCCAGGTCCTGCGGCAGCTCGATGTTGGCGAACAGCTCGATCGCCGTGCCGTCGAGGGTTGCCGCGGGCGTGCTGCGCAGGCGCTTCAACTTGCCGCGCTCCAGCTCGTGCCGCGACTGGCGCAAGCGGTACTCGGCAAGCACCAGCGGATCGGGGTTCACCACCAGCACGCCCTGGATGCCGTCCACCACCAGGAGCTCGCCCTCGCGGATCATGTGCCGCGCGTGGTGCAGCCCGACGAGCGCCGGGATGTTGAGGCTGCGCGCGAGGATCGCGGTGTGCGAGGTGACGCCGCCCAGGTCGGTGACGAAGCCGCCGTACTCGTGGCGCTTGAACAGCAGCATGTCGGCGGGCGACAGGTCGTGCGCCACCACGATCAGCTTGTGCTCCTCGGCGCGCGCCGGTGCCGCCGGCGCCTGGTCGCCGATCAGCGCCTTCAGCACGCGCTCCACCACCTGCTGCATGTCCGCCTTGCGCTCGCGCAGGTACGCGTCCTCGAACTGCGCGAACTGATCGCCCAGGGTCTCCATCTGCTGTACCAGCGCCCACTCGGCGTTGCAGCGGCGCTCGCGGATGATCTCGCGCGGCGCGTGCGACAGCGACGAATCCTCCAGCATCATGCGGTGCAGGTTGATGAAGGCGCCGAACTCCGCGGGCGCGTCGGCGGGAATCTGCTGCTCGAGCAGCGCCAGCTCGTGCTTGGCGCGCGCGATGCCGGCGTCGAAGCGGAAGATCTCGCCCGCCACCGCCGCCTCGGGGATCTCGTAGTGCGCCACCTCCAGGCGCGCCGAGGATACCAGGTGCGCCTGCCCGATGGTGATGCCCGGGCCGACGCTCGAGCCGTGCAGCACGAAATTCATTCGGCCTCGCCGAAGCGCCCGGCCACCAGCGCGCGGATCGCATCGAGCGCCGCATCCGCGTCGGCGCCTTCGGTTTGCACCGTGATGCAGGCGCCTTTGCCGGCCGCGAGCATCATCACGCCCATGATGCTCTTGGCGTTGACGCGCCGGCCGTTGCGCGTGAGCCAGATCTCGCTCTGGAAGCTGCTCGCCACCTGGGTGAGCTTGGCCGAGGCGCGTGCGTGCAGTCCGAGCCTGTTGGTGACGAGGAGCTCGGCGCTAGGCACCGCAGCGGTCCGTGTTCATGTGCACCACGCCCTCGGCGCCGCCCGAGAGCGCGCGCTGCACCGCCGCCGGCAGGGAACCATTGCGGCCCGAGAGCACGCGCACCAGCATGGGCAGCGACACGCCGGCGACGCCCTCGATGCGTCCGTCGGCGAGCAGGCGCGCCGCCACGTTGCAGGGCGTGGCGCCGAACATGTCGGTGAGCACGAGCACGCCTGCACCCTCGTCCAGGCGCGCGGCAAGCGCGCGCGCGCGCTCGAGCACCGCATCCGGATCGTCGTTGCGCGACACGCCGAGCGCCGCGGTGCGCGCTTGCTTCGCCCCAAGGATCTGCTCGGCACTCGAGAGCAGCGCCTCGCCGATGGCGCCGTGCGAGATGACCAGGACGCCGATCACCGCGCCACTCGCGCTTCGAGCGCCTGGATGAACACCTCGCCCGAGTCGTAGCCGGTCTGATCCTGGATTTCGCGAAAGCAGGTCGGGCTGGTGACGTTGACCTCGGTGAGCCAGTCGCCGATCACGTCCAGTCCCGCGAACAGTATCCCGCGCGCGGCCAGCGGCGGCCCCATGCACTCGACGATCTCCCGGTCGCGCGCCGAGAGCGCCTGCGCCACGCCCTTGCCGCCGACGGCGAGGTTGCCGCGCGTCTCGCCGGCCTTGGGAATGCGCGCCAGCACGTAGGGCGCGGGCTGGCCCTCGATGACGATGATGCGCTTGTCGCCTTCGCTGATCTCGGGGATGAAGCGCTGCGCCATGACGCTTTCGGCGCCGTGCCGGGCGAGCGTTTCGACGATCACGTTACGGTTGGGATCGTCGTGGCGCACGCGGAAGATGCCGGCGCCGCCCATGCCGGAAAGGGGCTTGAGCACCGCGTCGCGGTGCTCGTCGATGAACGCCTGGAGCATCGCCATGTCGCGCGTCACCAGCGAGGGCACGGTCAGCTCGGCGAATTCGGCAATGGCGAACTTCTCGTTCAGGTCGCGGATCGCCTGGGGCGCGTTGTAGACGCGCGCGCCCTGGCGCTCGGCTTCCGACAGCAGCCAGGTGCTGGCCACGTATTCCATGTCGAACGGCGGGTCTTTCCTCATCAGCACCGCCGCGAAGTCCTTGAGCGGGCACTCCGCGCTGCCGTCGCGGCGGAACCAGTCCTCGTCGTTGTCGGTGAGCGCGAGGCGCGTGGAGCGCGCGGTGACCGGCCCGGCGCGCCAGGCGAGGGACGCCTGCGTGCAGACGTGCACCGCGTGGCCGCGGCGCTGCGCCGAGCGCATCATGCACACCGTGGTGTCCTTGTAGGCCTTGAGCTCTTCGGGCGGTTCGATGATGAAGAGCAGATTCACGGCGTTCGCGCCGCGTGGCCGGCGTGCTCGGTTAAAGGTATGATTTTAGCTTGAGAATGCGCCCGTAGCTCAGCGGATCAGAGTATTGGCCTCCGAAGCCAAGGGTCGTGGGTTCGAATCCCGCCGGGCGCGCCAGATTTCCTAGCGAATTCTGCCCGCCCAGGCAAGCGCCGTACCCACCGCGGCCAGCGTGAGCCCGCCGAGCGAGAGCTGCACGTGCGACAGGCCGAGCTCGCCGCCGCCGGGCATCGCCATCATGAGCCCGCCGGCGAACAGCAGCAGCCGCGCCGCCCAGCCGGGGATGCTGCGCGCAATGGTCCCGATGCCG
>DASTTC010000088.1:0-3852 GCA_035760345.1 Burkholderiales bacterium
GGCGTACCCGCGATCGGGTTGAAGCACACCACCGGCGAGGCTTCGGTCAGCCCGTAGCCTTCGGCGATGGCGGTGCCGGTGACGCGCCGCCAGCGTTCCGCCACCGCGTGCTGCAGCGCGGCGCCGCCCGCCACGGCGGCCTTCAAGTGCTTCGGCGGGAAGGCAGTGAACCATTCCTCGTTCAGCAGTGCATTGAACAGCGTGTTCACGCCGCTCACCCAGGTGATCGGATAGTTGTCGAAGGCGCGCTGCAGGTTCTGCACCGGCCGCGGGTTCGGCACCAGGATGTTGCGGCCGCCGGCCGCGTAGAAGCACAGCAGATTGAACTGGAAAGCGAAGATATGATAAAGCGGCAGCGCCGTCAGCACGCACTCGCGGCCTTCTTCGATGTGCGAGCGGCCCATGGCGTAGGCCTGCTCGAGATTGGCGAGCAGGTTGCCGTGGGTCAGCATCGCGCCCTTGCTCACACCAGTCGTGCCGCCCGTGTACTGCAGCGCCGCCAGCGTATCGGCGCCCTGGCCCTGCACGTACGTCGCCAGCACGCCGGCCTTCGCCCGGGCCGCCGCCTCGCCTTGCGCCAGCGCCTGGGCCAGCCGGACGTGTGGCACGCGCACGGGCGGCAAGACCCGGTTCCACACTTTCATCACCGCGCGGATCACGGCACGCGGCACGGGCGAGAAGAACTGCGTCACTTCCGCCACCACCACCTTGCGCAGCGCGGTCTTCTCGAGGATGCCCTCCAGCTTGCCGGCGAACAGGTCCACGATCACCAGGACCTCGGCGCCGGAATCGCGTAACTGGTGCTCCATCTCCGCCGGGGTGTACAGCGGGTTGGTATTGACCAGTACGCAACCGGCCTTGAAAACACCGAACGCCACCACGGGATAGGCGAGGCCGTTGGGCGTCTGCAGCGCGACTCGCGTCCCGGGTCCGACCCGCAACACGTCGCGCAAGTAGGCCGCGAAGGCGTCCGACAGGCGGTCCACCTGGCGGTAGCTGAGCGAGCCGTGCATGCCATTGGGCATGCAGGTGGTGAAGGCCGTCCGGTCGGCATGGCGCGCAGAGGAACTGCGCACCAGCTCGGCCAGGTGCGAAAAGCGCAGCGCGGGTAAAGGCGCGTTTACGGCAGTCGCGCGATCAGGTCGCGCGCCGTGCGCTCGAGCACGGTGCGCTGCATGATCGGCTCCTCGGTGACCGTATCGTGCGCGTGCCGCATTTCCTGCATCCCCTCCCAGGCGATCGTGCTGTCGCGACTATCCCATACCTGCAGGAAAAGGCGGATGTGGGCGTACTTGGTCTCGACGATGCGGATGCCGAGGACGCCGAACCGGTCGCGCGAACCCTGCTCGAACTGCTGCAGCTTGAGCTGCACCACATAGCGCGCGCCCGTGGCGCCTCCCACCTTGCGCAGCACCTCGCCCGAGAACAGCCCCGTGTCGCGGTAGTCGTTGTACATCTGCTTGTACGCCTCGGCCAGCCCCGCCCGGTTGACCGCCCCCAGCGTTTCCGCCAGGGTGACCACGCGCAAGGCGGGGCGCTCGGCCTTGAGCACCTGCGCAAAAGTGAGCGCGACGCCCTGCGTCTCCTGTTCCTGGCCGGTGACGGTGGAGGGCGTGATGAAGGCGACACCGCCCGCCTCCAGGTCGCCGGGCGTCAGCGAAATACGCTGCTCCTGCAGCGTCGGGTAGATCTGCGTGCTGGCGCAGCCCGCCAGCGCGAGGCATAGCACCGCGAGCGCCCCCCTCATAGGTTCAATGCCCGCTTGTCGACCGCCAGGGCCGCCTCCTTCATGGCTTCCGAGAGCGTGGGATGCGCATGGCAGATCATGCCGATATCTTCGCTCGAGCCGCGGAACTCCATCGCCACCACCGCTTCGGCGATCAACTCGCCCGCGAAGGGTCCCATCACGTGCACGCCGAGGATCTCGTCGGTCTGCGCATGCGCGAGGAACTTCACCAGGCCCTCGGATTCGCCGAGGGCGCGCGCGCGGCCGTTGGCGGAGAACGGGAACGTGCCCGCCCGGTACTCGATGCCCTCGGACTTCAATTGCTGCTCGGTCTTGCCGACCCAGGCGATCTCGGGCGCGGTATAGATCACCCAGGGCACGGTATTGAAGTCCACGTGCGGCTTCTTGCCGGCGATGCGCTCGGCGACCGCGGCGCCCTCTTCCTCGGCCTTGTGCGCGAGCATCGGGCCGCGCACCACGTCGCCGACGGCCCAGACGTTCGGCAGGTTCGTGCGGCAGTCCGCATCGACGACGATGAATCCCTTGTCGTCCAGCTTCAAGGCGGCCGCGGCAGCGTTCAGGCCGTTGGTGTTGGGGATCCGGCCGATGGACACGATGAGTCGGTCGCACTCAAAGGTTTTAGGTGAGATATCTGATGCACTATATTGAACCGTAACACTTTTCTTTGTACTTGAGACCTTGGAGATCTTGACCCCGAGCTGGATGTCGAGGCCCTGTTTCGCGAACACCTTGGCCGCCTCCTTGGCGATCTGCTCGTCGGCCGCACCCAGGAAAGCAGGCAGCGCCTCGAGGATCGTGACCTGGGCGCCCAACCGCCGCCATACGCTGCCCAGCTCGAGCCCGATGACGCCCGCCCCGATGATCCCCAGCCGCTTCGGGACTTCGGTCATGGCCAGTGCCCCGTCGTTGCTCAGGATCTGCTTTTCGTCGAATTCCGCCCCAGGCAGCGCACGCGCGCTCGACCCGGTGGCGACGATAACGTGCTGCGCGTTCAAGGACTCCTTGCCCACCGCGATGTAGTGCCCGCGCCCGCCCGACCCGGCGAAGCTGCCGCGGCCGTGGAACAAGGCGACCTTGTTTTTCTTGAACAGGTAAGCAATGCCGTCGTTGTTCTGCTTCACCACCTTGTCCTTGCGCTTTAGCATCTGCGCGAGGTCGAGCTCGAGCCCCTTCACTTTCACGCCGTGCTCGGCGAAGCCGTGCCCGGCTTGCTCGAAATTCTCCGAGGACTGCAACAGCGCCTTGGAGGGGATGCAGCCGATGTTGGTACAGGTGCCGCCCAGCGCCGGCTTGCCCTCGGCGCCCTTCCACTCGTCGATGCAGGCGACGCTCAAGCCCAGTTGCGCCGCGCGGATGGCGGCGATGTAGCCGCCAGGGCCGCCCCCGATCACCACCACGTCGAACGACTGGGCCACCGGTCAGATCTCGAGCGCGAGGCGCGCCGGATCCTCCAGCGCCTCCTTCATCGCCACCAACGACAGCACCGCTTCGCGGCCGTCGATGATGCGGTGGTCGTAGGAAAGGGCCAGGTAGTTCATCGGCCGCACCACCACCTGGCCGTTCTCCACCACGGCGCGCTCCTTGGTGGCATGCACGCCGAGGATCGCCGCCTGCGGCGGGTTGATGATCGGCGTGGAGAGCATCGAGCCGAATACGCCGCCGTTGGAAATCGAGAACGTGCCCCCGGTCAGGTCTTCCAGCGTGAGCTTGCCGTCCTGAGCCTTGTTGCCGAACTCGGCGATTTTCTTCTCGATGGCGGCGAAGCCCGACTGGTCGGCGTCGCGAAGGATCGGCACCACCAGGCCGCGCGGGCTGCCCACGGCGACGCCGATGTCGAAATAGCCGTGGTAGACGATGTCGCTGCCGTCGATCGACGCGTTGACGATCGGATACTTCTTCAGCGCGTGCACCGCCGCCTTGACGAAGAAGGACATGAAACCGAGGCGCACGCCGTGCTCCTTCTCGAAGCGCTCGGCGTACTTCTTGCGAAGGTCCATCACCGGCTGCATGTTCACTTCGTTGAAGGTGGTGAGGATCGCAGCGGTCGCCTGCGACTGCACCAGGCGCTCGGCGATGCGCGCGCGCAGGCGCGACATCGGCACGCG
>DASTTC010000089.1:0-9074 GCA_035760345.1 Burkholderiales bacterium
CCGCTGGTCGATGAAGGCCGCGCCTACGCCGAGCGCATGGCCAGCCAAGGCGTGGAAGTCGCGTACCGCGAGTATCCCGACATGGTGCATGGCTTCATTCTTTTCGGCGGAGTGCTCGAAACGGCCAATGCGGCGGTGGCAGAGTGCTGCGAGAAGCTGCGCGGTTGCTGGCAAAAGGAGGCGTATGCCGTCCCTCAATGATTTTTTCTGGCACCTGCTGTTTCAGTTCCTCATCGCCGTGGTGCTGGTATTCGCCGCCGTCGGCGTCGCTGCGGGCGTCGGCCTGATCGTTTCCAGCGCGCGCACCCTGAAATTTTTCCACGTGATGAATCGTTGGGTCTCGACGCGCGGCGCGCTCAAGAGCATGGAAATCCCGCGCAACACCGAGGCGCTGACGCACCACAATCGGCGCTGGGTCGGCTGGGCCCTGATCGCGGGCGGAGTCTTCGCGACGTTCGGCCTGCTCGTCGGCACAGATACGCAAGCGTTGAGCACGGCAACCGCGAAAGGCGACATGCGTATCGTGGTCGCGGTCGTGGCCGGGACCCTGAAGTGGTTCCTGGTCATCGGC
The DNA here is from genome assembly GCA_035760345.1 of Burkholderiales bacterium. Taxonomy (GTDB): domain Bacteria; phylum Pseudomonadota; class Gammaproteobacteria; order Burkholderiales; family SG8-39; genus JAABQT01. The sequence goes on from DASTTC010000089.1 coordinate 572, forward strand.
AGCATTGCCGGTGTGGTCGTCGGCGCCCTGCTGTGCTGTTACCCGGACGCGCTGGCGACGCTGGAAAAGTATGCCAACCGGTGGTTCTCTGCCCGACGCGGCCTGCGCGGCGGGGACGACATGCGTCTGCCGCTCGATTCGCTGGTCGAGGCGCATCCCGGGCCCTCGGGCTGGATACTCGCGTGCACGGCGCTCGGTGCGGTGGTCTACGCGGTCGCGCTGCTCCTGGGGCGCTCCTGAAGGTGCGACACGATCTGAAAGTCCGCCACGGCGGGCGCATCCTGGCCGACGCGCTCGTCGGCCACGGCGTGCGCCTGGCCTTTGGCGTTCCAGGCGAGAGCTACCTGCCGGTGCTGGACGGCTTCTACGACGTGCGCGACAAGCTGCAGTTCGTCATTTGCCGGCAGGAGGGCGGCGCGTCCTACATGGCCGAGGCCTACGGCAAGCTGACCGGCGAGCCGGGCGTGCTGTTCGTGACGCGCGGCCCCGGTGCCAGCAACGGCGCGGTCGGCGTGCACACGGCGTTCCAGGATTCCACGCCGATGGTGGTGTTCGTGGGGCAGGTGGGCAACGAATTCGTCGAGCGCGAGGCGTTCCAGGAAATCGATTACCGGCGCATGTACGGGCCGATGACCAAGTGGGTGGCGCAGATCGACCGCGTGGAGCGCATTCCCGAGTATGTGAGCCACGCCTTCCACACGGCGATGGCCGGGCGTCCCGGGCCGGTGCTCCTCGCGCTGCCGGAGGACGCGCTGTACGCGCAAGCCGCGGTGGCCGATGTGCCGCACTACCAGACCGTGCGCGCGGCGCCCGCCCCGGCAGACATGGGAAAGCTGAAAGCGATGCTGCAGGCGGCCGAGCGACCCTTCGTCATCCTCGGCGGTGGCGGCTGGGACCGGGCAAGCTGCGACGCGCTGCGCGCGTGGCTCGAAGCCTCGCAGCTCGCGGCCGGCACCTCGTTTCGCTGCCAGGACCTGCTCGACAATCGCAGCGGCGCCTTCGCGGGCGACGTCGGCATCGGTATCAATCCGAAGCTCGCGCAGCGCGTGCGCGACGCCGACGTGGTCCTCGTCATCGGTGCACGGCTGGGCGAGATGACGACCAGCGGCTATTCGCTGTTCGAGGCGCCGGTGCCGGCACAGAAGCTGATCCACGTGCACGGCGGCGCCGAGGAGCTGGGCCGCGTCTACAGCGCGACGCTGCCGATCAACGCGGGGATGGCCCGCTTCGTCGAAGCGCTTTCGCAGGTGAAGCTCGATGGCGCGAATTGGGCCGGGCGCACGCGGCAGGCGCGCGACGAGTATCTCGCGTGGACGCAGGTGCAGCCGATGCCGGGAAAGCTGCACTACGGCGAGGTGGTGAAGTGGCTGGATGCGAACCTGCCCGAGGACGCGATCATCGCCGGCGGCGCGGGCAACTTCTCCGGCTGGGTGCACCGCCACTTCCGCTACAAGGGCTTTCGCACGCAGCTCGGATCGACCAACGGCTCGATGGGTTGCGGCCTGCCGGCGGCAGTCGCGGCCAAGCTCGCCGCTCCGCAGCGTACGGTGTTGGCGATCACCGGGGATGGCGATTTCCTCATGACCGGGCAGGAACTCGCGACCGCGGCACAGTACGGCGCGCCGGTGATCACCCTCGTCGTGAACAACGGCATGTACGGCACCATCCGCATGCACCAGGAGCGGGAGTATCCGGGCCGCATCTCGGGCACCGAGCTGCAGAACCCCGACTTCGCCGCGTTCGCCCGCGCCTTCGGCGGGCATGGCGAGGTGGTCGAGACGACCGATCAGTTCGCGCCGGCCTTCGAGCGCGCGCGCGCCTCGGGCAAGCCGGCCCTCCTCGAGCTGCGCATCGACCCCGACGCCATCACGACGTCGACCACCCTCTCCGCGATCCGCAAGCAGGCGCTCGAGCGCAAGCGGTAAGGCGGGCCCAGGCCCAGCCTACGTGGTGGCGACGAAATTCTCGTCGTCCTGGTGCTCGCGTTCGAACTTGAGGAATTCGAAGTAGCCGCAGCGATTGCCGTACGGGTAGCCGCGGCAGGTGTGGGGGCGCGACTCGTAAACGGTGCAGCGGCGCGTCTTGCGGTCGAGGAATATGCACACCGAGCTGAAATGCTCGTCGTCGCGATGGCGCAGGATGCGCACCTTGTCCTCGCGCTGCAGCTTGGTGAAGCGCTCCTCGGCCAGCGCTTCGGCGATGCCGAAATGCCGCGCCAGGCGCGCGATGTCCGCCTTCGAGACCTCGATCTCGGGATAGCTGCAGCAGTAGGCGGGGCATTTGCTGCAGTCGTAGGTCGGTTTGGTCATCGAAGGCGCGCATCTTAAACTCTTTTGCCCGGCGCATCGAGCCTAGAATCCCCCTTCCGCCCGGAGGCACCATGACTGCTGCCACTCGCATCGAACACGACCTGCTCGGCGACCGCGCAGTGCCGGCGCAGGCGTACTACGGCGTGCATACCCTGCGCGCGCTGGAGAATTTTCCCATCTCGGGAACCGCGATCTCCATCTACCCGGACCTGGTGGCGGCGCTGGCCAGCGTCAAACAGGCTGCTGCCATGGCCAATGCCGAGCTGGGCCTGCTGGATCCCGAGCGGGCGCAGGCCATACGCCTCGCCTGCGAGGAACTGCGCCAGGGCAGGCTGCTGGAGGAGTTCGTGGTCGATGTGATCCAGGGTGGCGCCGGCACTTCCACCAACATGAACGCCAATGAGGTGATCTGCAATCGCGCTTTGGAGCTGCACGGGCACGCCAGGGGCGACTACGGTGTCCTGCACCCCCTGGATCACGTCAACATGTCGCAAAGCACCAACGACGTCTACCCGACGGCAGTGAAGCTGGCCTTGCAACTCGGAATCCGCCGCATGCTCGGCGCGATGCGCGAACTGCGGGCCGCGTTCGAGGCCAAGGCGGCGGAGTTCGCCGACGTGCTCAAGGTCGGCCGCACGCAGTTGCAGGACGCGGTTCCCATGACCCTCGGCCAGGAGTTTTCCACCTACGCGGTGATGATCGGGGAGGATGAGAGCCGACTTGCGGAAGCGGCCGCGCTGGTGCGCGAGGTCAACCTCGGGGCCACCGCCATCGGCACCGGCATCAACGCGCACCCCGAGTATGCGGCGCTCGCCACGCAGCGCCTGTCGGAGATCTCGGGATTCGAATTCCTCGTTTCGCCCAACCTGGTGGAGGCAACCCAGGACGCCGGCGCGTTCGTGCAGCTGTCCGGCGTTCTCAAGCGCATCGCGGTAAAGCTGTCGAAGGTCTGCAACGACCTGCGGTTGCTGTCCTCGGGCCCGCGCGCCGGGCTGGGCGAGATCAACCTGCCCGCGGTGCAGGCCGGCTCCTCGATCATGCCGGGCAAGGTGAACCCGGTGATCCCCGAGGTCGTGAACCAGATCGCTTTCGAAGCCATCGGCAACGACATCACGGTGACCATGGCGGCCGAGGCCGGCCAGCTGCAGCTGAACGCCTTCGAGCCCGTCATCGCGCACAGCCTGTTCAAGAGCTTGAAACACCTCACGGCGGGCTGTCGCACGCTCGCCGAGCGCTGCGTGCGGGGCATCACGGCCAACCGCGCGCGCGCGCGGCGCCTGCTCGACGATTCCACGGCGCTCGTCACCGCGCTCAGCCCGGTGATCGGCTACGCGCGCGCGAGCGAGGTGGCGCAGGCCGCGCTTGCCGGTGGCGGCCGCGTCTACGATCTGGTGCTGGAGCGAGGCTGGATGTCGCGCGAGCAACTCGACGCGTTGCTGCGCCCGGAGGTCTTGACCGGGCCGCATCACAGCACCGTGCCTCCGCCCCGCGCCGAGGGATAATCCGCGCATGCAACCGATGTGGCAGCCCTCCGAGGAGGCGATCGAACAGGCGCAGTTGACGCAGTTCGCGCGCCAGGTGGTGCGCAAGCACAAGCTCGACCTGAACACCTACCCGGAGTTCTACCGGTGGACGGTGGACAACCCCGAAGTGTTCTGGAACGAGCTCTGGGAAGGGTGCGGCGTGCGGGCCTCGCGCAAAGGCACCACGGTCCTGGTGGACGGCGGCAAGATGCCCGGGGCGCGCTGGTTTCCCGAGGCGCGGCTGAATTTCGCCGAGAACCTCCTGCGCCGCGGCGACCGCGGCGACGCGTTCGTGTTCTGGGACGAGCGCGGCGCGCAGCGGCGCGTCAGCTATTCCGAACTGACGAGCGACGTGTCGCGCGCCGCGCAGGCGCTGGCGCAGCTTGGACTGCGCGCGGGCGACCGCGCCGTCGCGTTCATCCCCAACCTGCCCGAAACCGCGATGTTCGCGCTGGCGGCGCTGTCGCAAGGCATCGTCTGGTCCTCGTGTTCACCGGATTTCGGCGTCGACGGCGTGGTCGAGCGCTTCGGCCAGATCGAGCCCAAGGTGCTGTTCGTCGCCGACGGCTACCTCTACAACGGCCAGCGCCACGAGGTGCTCGAGCGGGTGCGCGAGATCGCGGCGCGCCTGCCGAGCCTGCGCAAGGTGGTGGTCGTGCCGTACCTCGACCCGCGGCCGGACATCGAGGATATTCCCAAGGCGGTGCTGCTGGAGGAGTGGTTGCGCCGGCATATGCCCGGGGACATCGCGTGGGCGCAACTGCCCTTCGACCATCCGGTGTACATCCTGTTCACCTCGGGCACCACGGGCAAGCCCAAGTGCATCGTGCACGGCGCGGGCGGGGCGCTGCTGGCCGCGCTGAAGATGTACAAGCTGCAGTTCGACGTGCGTCCCGGGGATCACTTTTTCTACTACACCACCTGCAACTGGGTGATGTGGAACCTGCTGTTCCACGGCCTCGCGGCCGAAGCGACCGTGATGCTCTACGACGGTTCGCCCTTTGCGCGCGAGGGCCGCATCCTGTTCGATTACGCGCAGCGCGAGCGCTTCAGCCATTTCGGCACTTCGGCGAAATTCATCGACGCCATTGCCAAGCGGGGCTTGAAGCCGCGCGAAACCTACCCGCTCCCGGGCCTGCGCATGATCATCTCCACGGGCTCGCCGCTGGTGCCCGAGAGCTACGACTACGTGTACCGCGAGCTCAAGAGCGACGTGTGCCTTGCCTCGATCTCGGGCGGCACCGACATCATGGCGGCATTCGCCGACGCCAATGCCGTGCTGCCCGTGTACCGGGGCGAGTTGCAGTGCCGCTCGCTCGGGCTGGCGGTGGAAGTGTTCGACGAGCAAGGCGAGGCCGTGGTGGGCGAGAAGGGCGAGCTCGTGTGCACCAAGCCGTTTCCTTCCATGCCGCTCGGTTTGTGGAACGATCGCGGCGGGGAGAAGTACCACGCGGCCTACTTCGCCAAGTACGACAACGTCTGGTGCCACGGCGACTGGTGCGAGCTGACCGAGCGCGGCACGATGATCGTCTACGGTCGCTCGGATGCCACGCTCAACCCCGGCGGCGTGCGCATCGGCACCGCCGAGATCTACGCGCAGGTGGAGAAGGTTTCCGAGATCGAGGAATCGGTCGCCATCGGCCAGCTCTGGCCGCCCGACCGTCCTACGGATACGCGCGTGGTGCTGTTCGTGAAGCTGCGCGATGGCCTCGAGCTCGACGCGGCGCTCGAGGAGAAGATCCGCCGCCGGATCGCCGACCATACCACGAAGCGCCACGTGCCGGCGAGGATCGTCCCGGTGGCGGACATCCCGCGCACCAAGAACAACAAGGTGGTGGAGCTCGCGGTGAAGGCCGTGGTGCACGGCATGCCGGTGCCGAACACCGACGCGCTCGCCAATCCCGAGGCGCTCGAGCTGTTTCGGGACCTGCCGGAGCTGCGGGCATGATCGTCGTGCATCACCTCAACAACTCGCGCTCGCAGCGCGTGCTGTGGCTGCTCGAGGAGCTGGGCCTGCCTTACGAGGTGAAGCGCTACCAGCGCGATCGCAAGACCATGCTCGCGCCGCCGGAGCTGCGTGCGGTGCATCCGCTGGGCAAGTCGCCCGTGATCGAGGACGGCGGGCAGGTGCTCGCGGAGTCGGGCGCGATCATCGAGTACCTCGCCGAGCGCTACGGTGAGGGACGCCTCGTGCCCAAGGCCGGCACCCCCGAGCGCCTGCGCTACCGCTACTGGATGCACTTCGCGGAAGGCACCGCGCAGCCGCCGCTGCTGCTCAAGCTCCTCTTCGACCGCGTGGAGACGGGGCCGATGCCGTTCTTCGTGCGGCCCGTGGCGCGCGCCATCGCGCGACGCGCCAAGGGCACGTACATCCAGCCCAACATCGAGCGCAACCTCGACTTCATGGAGGCCGAGCTCGGGCAGCGGGCGTGGTTCGCGGGCGAGGCGTTCAGCGCCGCGGACGTGCAGATGAGCTTCCCGCTCGAGGCCGCGGCGGTGCGCGGGGGCCTGGATGCGCGCCGGCCGCGGCTGATGGGCTTTCTCGAGCGCATCCACGCGCGCCCGGCGTACCGGCGGGCGATCGAGAAGGGCGGGGCGTACGCCCTGCTGCGCTAGGCGTCGGCCGCGATTTCCTTGCGCAGGCGCACCGCGCGCGCGAACTCGAGCACCGCGCGCGCGAGCTTCACCCGGTCCTCGGGCGCGCGCATGAAGGTCGGCGTGGCGAGCACGTGGAAGCCGGTCGCGCGCAGGCCCTCGGCGAGCGCCTCGTCCGCGCTGTCGATGACGATGCCGTCGATCAGGCCGCGGTACTCCATGGCGACCGCGCGCGCCGACACCTCGCGCCCGAGCTCGCGCAGCATCTTCGCCGCCGAGCCCTGCAGCGCCCGCCCGCCGATGATCGGGCTCACCGCGACCACGGGCGCGCCGCGCTTGCGCAGCGCCTCGCGCATGCCGGGCACGGCGAGGATCGGCTGCATCGTGTGGTACGGGTTGCAGGGCGCGAGCACCACCGCCTCGAGATCGTCGGCGTGCAGGGCATCGAGCACCTCATCGGAGAGCCGCGCGCCATCCGCCCCGCCGTACTGGAAGCCGCGCACCGCGGGCTCGCACTTCAGGCCGGCGAAGTAGTCCTGGAAGCTCATCGTGCCGGACTCGGTGTGCACCATTGTGCACACCGGGTCGTCGCACATGGGCAGCACGCGCGCTTCGATGCCCAGGCGCCGGGCGAGATCGAGCGTGATGGCGGTCGGCGAGCGCTCTGCGCGCAGCGCCTCGGCGCGCAGCAGCTGCAGCGCGAGCGCGCGGTCGCCGAGCGGGACGTCGCCGGGGCCGCGCAGGCGCATCAGCATCGAGTGGCAGCCGAAGGTCTCTCCCGCGGGCTCCCAGCCCTTGGCCGCATCGGCAATGCCGGCGAGGGCGTAGAGCATCGTGTCGACATCCGGCGAGACGTGCAGGCCGAGGTAGTCGAAGTCGTCGCCCGTGTTGACGATCGCCGTGAGCTGCGCGCCGCGCAGCCGGTACAGGCCCTCGGCGAGCTTCGCCCCGCCGACCTGGCCTCCCAGCGCGACGACCGTGCCCATCTAGTGGAGCGTGGCGCGCCGGCCCTCGTAGATACCCTGCAGCAGCCGCAGCGATCCGAGGCAGATGGCGCCGTGCGTGAGCGCGTGCCCGAGGTCCTCGACGATGTCGAGGGTCACGGGGACGTGCAGCGCCGCGAGCGTGCGCGCGGCGCGCTCGGCGTGCACGCGCGAGACGACCGCGTCGTGCTCGCCGTGCACCAGGTGCACGCGCGAGCCGATGCGCGTGCCGCTCCTGGGCAGCCGCGCGAAGCGCGAGGCGTAGGCCACTACCGCACCGGCAAGCCCGGGCAGCTGCTTCACCGCCTCGAGCGCCACGGTGCCGCCCTGAGAGAAGCCGATGAGCACGGTGCGCTCGGTGGGCACGCTGCAGTTGGTCTGCTCGCGGCGCACCAGCGCCTCCAGCCGCGGCAGGATCGCGGCGACGCGCTCCATGCGGTTGTCGTCGTTCAGGCCGCGGCTCGAGAACCACTGCTGCGCGTCGCGGTCGACCTCGGAGCGTGCGAAGCCGCTCGGGACCACCAGCGCCGCGCTCGGGAAGCGTGCCTGGAAGCGGAACGCGATCGGGATCATCGACTGGGAGGTGGCGCCGCTGCCGTGCAGGAACACGAACAGATGGTGGGCGTCGTGCTTCGGGGTCGGCCCGAAGCGGAAGATCTTGCCGGGCATGGGGGGCGAGGCCATTCTCGCCCCATTGCCCGGCGCCTGTAAACCCGCTCAGCCCAGGATCAGGCAGGTGCTGGTGCCGTGGGCGTAGAGCTTGCCGGCCGCGTCCTCCAGGCGGCCCTCCGCGGTCGCGGTGCGGCTGCCGAAATGCACTACGCGCGCCCGCGCGCGCAGCGGACCCGATTGCAGCGTGATGGCGCGCACGAGGTTCGCCTTCAGGTCGAGCGTGGTATAGCCCCTGCCCGCGGGACAGCGCGTCTGCACCGCGCAGCCCATCGCCGAGTCAAGCAGCGTGAAAGCGATGCCGCCGTGCACCACGCCGATCGGGTTGTAGTGCTGCTCGGCGGGCTGCAGCTCGAATTCGGCCGCGCCATCCTCGATCACGGTGAGGCGCATGCCGAGCAGGCGCGCGATCGGCGGAGGGGGG
>DASTTC010000090.1:0-2560 GCA_035760345.1 Burkholderiales bacterium
CGTGAAGCTCACCGATTCGGGCGACTGGAAGGAGCGCATCGTGCTCGCCGAGCACCGCTACATGCGCGAGGACGTCGAAATGGGCCTCGCGTTCCTCGTCTCGGCGTGCGACTGGGCGGGCGTGCCGTGCCCGGTGGCGAAAGGGTTGCTCGCGCTTGCCTCGGCCGTGCTGGGCCGCGACCTGCGCCAGGGCGGGCGCACGCTGGAAGCACTCGGCCTGGCAGGGCTTTCCCGCGACAGCATGCGGGACTTGCTGCGGGAGGGCCAATGACCCGCATCGTCGCGCTTGGCGCCGGGCGCATGGGCCGCGGCATCGGCCACGTCTTCGCCTATGCCGGCTACCGCGTCGACGTAATCGATTTCAAGGCACGCTCGAGGGAGGACGGTGTGCAGCTGCGCGAGGCGGCGCTCGCCGAGATCGGCGCGAACCTCGGCCTGCTGCGCGAGTTCGGCGTGCTCGACGAGGCGCAGCGCCAGGCAATCCTCGGCCGCATCCGCATCCATGCGCTGGAGGCAGCGCCCGAGGTGCTGGCCGCCGCCGATTTCATCTTCGAGGGCGTCACCGAGACGCTGGAGGCGAAGCGCGACGCTTTCGCGCGCGCCTGCGCGCACGCGCGCTCCGATGCCATCCTCGCGTCCACCACTTCTTCCATGCTGGCCGACGACCTGGCCGCCCGGGTCACGCATCCGGCGCGCTTCATCAACGCGCATTTCCTCAATCCCGCGTACCTGATCCCGCTGGTCGAGGTGAGTCCGGCGAAGGTCACGGCGGGTTCGACCTTCACTTCGATCAAGGCGCTGCTGGAATCCGCCGGCAAGGTCGTCGTGCGCTGCGCGCCTTCGCCCGGTTTCATCGTGCCGCGGCTGCAGGCCGCGGCGATGAACGAGGCGGCGCGACTGGTGGAAGAGGGCGTGGCGACCCCCGAGGACATCGATCGCGCGGTGCGCGCGGGCTTTGGCCCGCGCTACACGGCGATGGGCATGTGCGAATTCATCGACTACGGCGGCCTGGATATCCTGTATTACGCCTCGAAATCGATGGCGCGGTCGCTCGATGCGCCGCGCTACGAGCCGCCGGCGATCGTCGAGCGGCTGATGCGCGAGGGCAAGCGCGGCGCGCGCGAGGGCGAGGGCCTCGCCGACTGGCGCGGGCGCGATCTCGCCGCCTACCAGAAGGCGCTCGTCGGCCGTTTCGTCGCATTGTTCTCCCACCTCAAGCTCTTGCCGCCGCCAGGCGCAGTGGATAGACTCGACGCGCCCAATTCGAGGAGGGGACCATGAAAACCACGCTACTGGCAGCGGCATTGCTCGCCGCGCTCGCGCCGCAGGCGCTCGCCGCGGAAGTGAAACTCAAGGCCGCCGCGTTCCTGCCGGTGAAGGCGGTATTCGTCGCCGGCTTCGCGCGCTGGGTGGGCGAAGTCAACCGCCAGTGCGCAGGCAAGGTGTCGATCAGCATCGTCGGCCCCGAGGCCATCAAGTCGCTCGAGCAGTGGAACGCGCTCAAGACCGGCGTGGTGGACATGCACTACGGCCCGCCCAACTACTACGTCGGCGCGCTGCCCGAGGGCGACGTGATGAGCGTGGCGCGCGCCGAGACCGCGGTGCAGAGGAAGAACGGCGCCTGGGCCATGATCAACGAAGTGCACAACCAGAAGATGAACGCGCAGTACCTGACCTACCTCTTCGGCGGCGTGCGCTTCCACATCTACACCTCGAAGCCGGGCAAGGACGGGCGCTTCGAGGGCTTTCGCCTGCGCTCGACGCCGATCTACGACGCGTTCTTCAAGTCGCTCGGCGGCCTGCCGGTGCGCATGGCGCCGCCCGACGTGCACACGGCGCTCGAGCGCGGCACGGTGGACGGCTACGGCTGGCCGCTGTACGGCATTGCCGACTTCGGCTGGCACAAGTACACCAAGTACCGCTACGGGCCGGGCTTCATCAGCGCGGCGGTCGCCATCCTCGTCAACCAGGACAAGTGGAAGTCCCTCGACAACGCGCAGCGCGACTGCCTGACGCGCATGGCCGAGTGGGTCGAAGGCGAGTGGCCCAAGTGGCGCGCCGAAGAAGACGGCAAGCAGCAGGCGGTGCAGGATCAGGCGGGCATCCAGTACGTGGACCTCGGGGCGGGCTTCTCACGGCAGGCCGAGGAGCTGTACTGGGAAGTGCTCGCCAAGGGCAACCCGGAGTTCGTACGCAAGATCCGGCCGCTGCTGTCGCAGTAAGGCGCTAGCGTGCAGGGCGGCGGCGCGGCGCGGCCGCGGTCCTGGTTCGATGTCCTGATCGACGCGCTGGCGATCGTCGCCGGCGCGCTCATCGTGCTGCTCACGGCGCTGGTGGTGGTCGATGTCGCCGCGCGCAGCCTGCGCGTGTTCACGCTGCCCTGGTCGCTCGAGGCCACGGAGTACATGCTGTACGCCGTGACCTTCCTCGGCGCGCCCTGGGTGCTGCGCGAGAACGGCCACATCGCCATCGAACTGGTGGTCGAGCGCCTGCCGGCACGGGGCCGGGCCGTCGCCGGGGTCATCGCCGAGCTCGCCGGCGCGGCCATCTGCGCGACGCT